>CAMNHS010000067.1 GCA_946539635.1 uncultured Prevotellaceae bacterium | reverse complement strand
AGGTACTGTAGCAGTCGTTGACGGTGGCTTCAATACTTTTGCAATGTAAACAACGTTAACGAAAACAATAAGAAATGGTAAAAACATGGCGTTGGTTTGGCAAGAATGATAAGATTACTCTTGCCATGTTGAAACAACTGGGAGTAGAGGGTATTGTAACAGCTCTCTATGATGAACCATTGGGACAAGTATGGTCACGTGAAAAGATTCGTGATCTCAAGGAATATATTGAGAGCTACGGCATGAAATGGAGTGTCGTTGAGTCTCTTCCTGTAACAGAAACAATAAAATATGGTGGTAAAGACAGAGACCAGCAGATAGAAGTATATAAGGAGTCTCTGACAAACCTCGGAAAAGAGGGCATACATTGTGTTTGCTACAATTTCATGCCAGTACTTGACTGGGCTCGTACCGATCTCTATCATGAGAATCCTAATGGAGCAACAAACCTGTATTTCTCTTGGCCTAAATTTGCATACTTCGACATCTACCTTCTTCAGCGCAAAGGTGCCAAAGAAGAATGGGAAGCTATAGCAAAGGGTAATGGCAGCAATGCCTCAAAGGCAGTAGCTGGACGTGACCTGATGGCAGAGATTGAGGCTTTCAAAGCACAGCAGACCCCAGAGAAGGACCATCAGCTGGTGGATGATATCGTCATAAAGACACAAGGTTTTGTTGCTGGAAACTTCAAGGAGGGCGATGAAAAGCCTTTGGAGTTATTCCGTGAATTGCTGGCACTATATGATGGTGTTACAAAGGAAGACCTGCAAAGGAATATGAAGACTTGGTTAGAGGCTATCATGCCAATATGCGATGAATATGACATCGATATGTGCATACATCCAGATGACCCTCCTTTCCCAATTCTTGGATTGCCCCGTATTCTCAACTGCGACAGCGACATACAGACATTCCTCGACGCTGTACCAAACATACATAATGGTCTCACCTTCTGTGCTGGTAGTCTCTCTGCAGGTGGTCATAATGACATTACCTATCTGGCAGAAAAATATCATGAGCGTACCCATTTCGTACACTTGCGCTCTTGCCACATCTTCCCTAATGGAGACTTTACAGAAGCAAGCCATTTGGGAGGTCGTGCGGACCTCGTAGAACTGGCTCGCATCTTTGAAAAGGAGGAGCAGCGCAGAAAGCAAATCCGCAAACCAACAACACAGGATCTCCCAATGCGTGTAGATCATGGTATGACAATGTTGGGTGACGAGGATAAGGGCTATAATGCCGGTTATTCTTTCTTGGGCAGAATGTTTGGTTTGGCTCAGGTAGAAGGTATTCTTGCAACTGTTGACAAGGAATTAGGCATAAAATACGTACAGCCAGGTTTCTTTGAAGATTAAATAAAACAACTATACACCCTTTTTAGCATGAACTACGCACTTGGTATAGACATTGGCGGCACTAATACCGTTGTAGGATTAGTTGATAAAGCAGGAAACGTTCTTGGAACAGACTCTGTAAAAACACAATCCCTTCCAGTCTTGGAAGAATATGTGAAGACAGTAAGTAAACTGGCAAAAGACCTTATAGCTAAAAACAATGTTTCTATCGATGACATCGTTGGTTTAGGAATAGGCGCTCCTAATGCCAACTACTATACTGGCAACATAGAGATGGCCCCTAACCTTCCATGGAAGCAGGATAAGGTTCCCCTTGCAAAGATGTTCCGTGAAGAACTGAACATTCCTGTAACCATTACCAATGATGCCAATGCAGCTGCCTTGGGCGAAAAGATGTATGGTGTTGCGAAAGACATGGACAATTTCATCATGATAACACTTGGCACAGGTGTTGGCTCAGGTATCGTTATCAATGGCCAGCTCGTCTATGGACATGATGGCTTTGCTGGTGAATTGGGACATGTTATAATAGAACGTAATGGTCGTCTATGCGGTTGTGGCAGGAGAGGATGCCTCGAAACATACTGTTCTGCCACAGGCATAGTTAGGACTGCTAAAGAGAGGAATACTCCTTTCCTTACTTCAAAAGATATTTATGATGCCGCCGTAAAGGGTGATGAGACAGCTATTGATATCTTCAAAGAGACAGGCACTCGCCTTGGAAGAGCTTTTGCTGATATGGTTGTCTTCTCAAGCCCAGAGGCTTTCGTTCTCTTTGGAGGACTTGCAAAAGCTGGCGATTTCATCTTGAAATATACAAAAGAAGCAATGGAAGAAGCCATTATGCCTATCTTTAAAGGAAAGGTGAAGATACTTCTTTCTACAATGAAAGATGCAGATGCGGCAGTATTAGGAGCATCTGCATTAGCATGGCAGTAAACTAAATCTAAGGGCTTACTGCTCTATTTCCTCGTTAGAATTCATTATTTCCCTTGCTCTGTCGTAATCCTCTTCATTGACAAAGAGGGTTACGCCACTCATGGGGGGATAGCCGCTCATTATAGCATTCCCTACAACAGACGGAATACCTTCTGTTTCAAGCCTACCCTTTAGAATATAAGCCTCAACTTCACTATTGCATGTTGTCAATTTCCGTGTCATAAAGTCAGAGCTATTTTATAGTCAATTCTATCTCGCGCTTCTTATCCTTCTTTTTTGTAGTCAGCACTATGCGGTATAGATTCTCTCCCCACATGCTCTTCAAGTGATTATCGAGAAGCTCTGAGCAATCCTCCACACTTGCAGTAACTACCTTATCATGATAAGACAGAGTATGATTATCAAGGATAACCTTGCCATTCTTTAGGGCAGGCTTTATGGTCGTCATGAAATAAAGACATGTTGGCTCAATGTATTTCTTTAGGGTATAGACATCTGTAATCTTTATCTCCTCACCCTTTAGCTCTACATCACGCATATAATCTTCTATCATTGCTTCCTCTGGGTATGCTTTCGTAAGATTCAGCAGATAGTTATTGCTCAGTTTCTCTTTACCATGCTTGTGACCTATCATTACCAAATCTGCAACATATTCCTTTCCTTCTTTCTGATTGAAGCCATTGACCTTTGGACAATTGTGGTACTGGCTCTGCATGGTCCATATATCATAGCGTTCCTTTGAGAATGTTTTTGCTGTGTATTCCCCTACTCCACAATCAATAAGCAAAGGCTTTCCATCAGCAAAAATCTCCATTGTTCCGAGGTCGTTATGATTATGGCTCTCTCCATTATTGCCTCCTTTGAATGCTACGAACAAGCCACCTTTACTACGCATGGTTGCTACACCGAGGTTTGGATAGAAAGCTTCGGACTTTGGCTCTTCTGCCTTTGTCTTGCTCAGCTTATCAACATACTGCAGCAACAGAAGTTCCCTGCCAAGTGTTGGGAAGTTTCCGCTCTTGGCATATAGCGCAGCCGGATTGCTCCAGAAATTATCTTTCTTCGCCATAAATGCGGAAAAACCAGCCATTTTCTTGTCATTTATGAATTCTGAGAATGGGAAAAGGATATTTAGCTGTACAGCGCTTTTGTTATTATGTGCATCAGCAAATGTTACGACATAGTCGTTTCCTATATACATATTATATATATAAGCACCCATCCTTGCTACTTTGTCCCTCTTATAACCAAGCATGGTAACATCTGCCATTTCCTCTGACCTTATCAAATCAAGCAGATAGAGGCACTCATAATAGCTGGCAGCAGCTCTGTCCCAATAACCTGTTCCCTCATCACAGCCCCCATCATTAGGATAACTGTCTATAAAAGCCTTCATGCAGCCCTCTATCTCCTTGACAGCCTGCTGCATCCTTACCTCATCACTCTCATAGAGGTACAAGCAAGCCAACCAGTTAGAACATATCCATGGATTCCAGTTCATGCTGGCAGTCTTCCACCAGTATTTACTTCCCAATGCCGGCTTCAACATTCTGTGATGTATCTCCTTGCTTACCTTTGCCGGCAATGTAGGGCGCACCTTTGTCAAGGGACGCTCCAATCTGCTGCATGTCCAAGCCAACAATGCTGCTGACTCTGCATTAAACAAATCTACTGTCTGCAGATTATAATCAGGAGTTGCCTTGCTGTAGTGGGCAGGAATACCCCACCAAGGTTCACGCATCATAGAGTCGATACCTACTACTATCTCATCGATAAAACGGCCCTTTCCTTCTATTATCTCAGCCATAGCGAGAGCTGCCAGATGACGTCTGCGTTCAAATACCTGTCCTTCATACTCAACCCTGTTGCCATCTGTCTTGAAACGGGCAAAAGACTGTCGTGACAAAGCATGCCAAGGCTGGGAAAGATAGCTTTCGCCATATTTCACATAAGACTGCTTGTTCAGCGCCTGAGCAAAAACTCCTGTACTAACGAAGATGAAGTATAGAACGGATATGAGAAATCGTATCATGGGGCATATCTTTTTTCACTACTACGTACAAATAGAATAGTATGAGCAAGGTACTCACGAAAACCTGAAGAACAGCATTAGGCCAATCAATATAATTCATTATGCAGAAGAGCACAAATGTCAATGCTACATACCTGCCTATACCCTTGAGGTCATATTCTATCGGATATTTTTTCTGTCCTACGATATAAGACAACACCATCGCTGTTCCATATCCTGCTACACCTCCCCATGCACATGCCATATATCCATATTTAGGAATAAAGATTATATTTACAGCTATCAGCACTATACATCCAGCCATCGAGAACCAGGCACCCCATATCGTCTTGTCTATAAGCTTGTACCAGAAAGAGAGGTTGAAATAAACTCCCATCATTATCTCTGCCACCATTACTATTGGCACCACGCGAAGACCTTCACGATATTCTGCACCGATAATATGCTGCAATATTGGCATATATCCCACTACACACAAGAAGGCAAAGAGTGTGAAGATAAGGAAAAACTTCATTGCTGTAGCATAATATTCCTTCTTGTCAGCATCCTTTGACTTTGCAAAGACAATAGGTTCGTAAGCATATCTGAAAGCCTGTGTTATCATTGCCATAATCATAGCAATCTTTGCACAAGCTCCATATATTCCCAGTTGTATTGCTGCTGGTGATGCTATTATTTCTCCCATTTCATCGACTTCGACAGGATGACTCTGCGAATATACAAATGGGAATATCATCTTGTCTATTGTCTGGTTCAATATTCCTGCTATTCCCAGCACCAGTATAGGCCAGGAATAACTGAACATACGCTTAAGCAGGGAGAAGTCAACTATCTTCAGTTGTTCATCATGTTCTATGGCATAACGCCTTGAGGCAAAGTGTTCATGCAAGAACTCTGGGATGAAGAAGAATGTGATAATTCCTGTACAAACCAGGTTCAGAGAGAACACATAGAAAACATCCGTCTTTCCCAATACTACGAAATATATCAGGTTCAGAGAGATGTTCATTATAATGAAAAGCAGCTTCAGCGAAGCAAACTTTATAGCATTCTTTTTATATCTGAGGTAGGAAAAAGGTATTGCCTGAATAGCATCCAAACACACTACGCAGGTCATCATCAAAATATAGTTCTCACTCCCTACATAACCCATAATTTCAGCGATTCCTTCGATAAATACAAATACGAAAACAAAGAAAATCACCGATAATGTCGAGACCATTACGAAGGATGTTGAAAATACCGTATGTGGGTTTTCATCATCCTTATTAGAGAATCGGAAGAAAGTGGTTTCCATTCCGAAGGTAAGTATTACCAATATCAATGCCACATAGGCATATAGGTTGGTCACTATACCATAACCCCCACTCTGTACCGCCAACACGTGAGTGTAAAGCGGTACGAGTAGGTAGTTTAGAAATCTTCCGACTATGCTGCTAAGTCCGTATATAGCGGTATCCTTAGCAAGACTTTTCATTGAAGCCATAACACTTCAATTATCTTAAAATCGAAATTAATAATTACTCTTCAGTCTTTGTAGCCTCTTCTGCAGGCTTCTGTCCTTCGTTGAAGCGTGTTGGACGAGACTTTCTGTCTCTTCTTTCGCCTCTTTCAGGACGTGCTGGTCTGCGCTGTGGCTCTACATAACCTTCTGGCTTTGGTGTAAGAACCTTGTGTGAGAGCTTATACTTACCAGTCTTAGGGTCAATCTCCATCAGCTTGACTGTTATCTTGTCGCCCTCCTTGATACCAGCTTCTTCTACTGTCTCAAGGCGCTTCCAGTCGATTTCTGAGATATGGAGCAGACCATCATGTCCTGGCAGAATCTCTACGAAGCATCCGTAAGGCATAACAGAACGAACTGTTCCTTCATATACCTCACCAACTTCTGGTACTGCTACGATAGCCTTAATCTTAGCAAGAGCAGCATTGATAGCATCCTTGTTAGGAGCACTTACCTGTACCTTTCCTACACCATCTTCTTCATCGATAGTGATAGTAGCACCAGTATCTTCCTGCATCTGCTGAATAATCTTACCACCAGGGCCGATTACAGCACCGATGAACTCCTTAGGAATCTCTATCTGCTCGATGCGAGGTACCTGTGGCTTCAGCTCTGCTCTTGGCTCAGAAATAGTATCTGTGATACATTCGAGGATGTGCTCACGACCAGCCTTAGCCTGTGCCAGAGCCTTCTCCAATATCTCGTATGACAGTCCGTCGCACTTGATATCCATCTGTGTAGCAGTAAGACCATCCTTTGTACCAGTAGTCTTAAAGTCCATATCGCCAAGGTGATCCTCATCACCAAGGATATCAGAGAGAACTGCATACTTATCTTCCCCTGGATTCTTAATAAGACCCATTGCGATACCAGAAACAGGCTTCTTCATTGGAACACCAGCATCCATGAGGGCAAGTGTGCCAGCACAAACGGTTGCCATAGAAGAAGAACCGTTAGACTCCAATATCTGGCTCACTACGCGAACTGTGTAAGGGAAGTCAGCAGGAATCTGACCCTTCAGACCTCTCCATGCGAGGTGTCCGTGACCAATCTCACGACGTCCTACGCCCCTCTGTGCCTTTGCTTCGCCAGTACAGAATGGAGGGAAGTTATAGTGCAACAGGAACTTCTGATAAGAACGCTCCAAAACATCGTCAACGAGTTTCTCGTCGAGCTTTGTGCCAAGTGTTACAGTGCTCAAAGACTGTGTTTCACCACGAGTGAAGATAGCACTTCCATGAGGCATTGGTAATGGAGATACCTCACACCATATTGGGCGGATTTCTGTTGTCTTACGTCCATCGAGACGCACACCCTCATCGAGGATACAGCGACGCATAGCATCACGCTCTACATCATGATAGTACTTGTCAACAAGTGCCTTTTTCTCTTCCAATTCATCCTCTGTCAGGTCTGTGTGAGCAGCAGCATAAGCCTCCTTGAAGTCTTCCTTGATTTTCTCGAAAGCATCAGCACGCTCCTGTTTCTCAAGAGCCTGCTTTACTACGTCGTAAGCCTTCTGGTAGCACTCTGTCTTAACCTGCTCCTTCAGCTCGTCATCATTTACTTCGTGGCAATACTCACGCTTAACGTCTGTGCCGAGTTCCTTCATCAGCTCCTCCTGCATAACAC
>CAMNHS010000066.1 GCA_946539635.1 uncultured Prevotellaceae bacterium | reverse complement strand
TTAAACTTTAAACGTTACATTGTACAGTTTACTGCACTATAATACTTTTGGCATAGACCATGCCTGTGAGGCCTTCTATGAGCCTACTACAGAGGAGGAGTTGGTAGCTCTTCTGCCAGAATTGCGTGAAAAATCTCTTCTCGTCATTGGTGGTGGAAGTAATCTTCTCCTTACACAAGATTTCAAGGGCAATGTGCTCCATCCTGCCATTCTTGGCATAAGTGCTTTTGAGGAAAAGTCAGAGGTACTGCTGCGATGTGGTGCAGGAGAGAATTGGGATGATGTCGTTGCCTATGCTGTCAGTCATGGATATTATGGTATGGAGAATCTGTCACTCATTCCAGGAGAGGTGGGCGCTTCGGCAGTTCAGAATATTGGTGCCTATGGTGCAGAGGCAAAAGACATCATATATGCTGTTGAGGCTATCGAGATAGCAACGGGCGAGAAAATTGTCATACCTGCAGAGGAATGCCATTATGCTTATCGTCAGAGCCGATTCAAGAATGAATGGAAAGGGATATTTGTCATTACAGCTGTTACCTATGTTCTGTCTAAGACATTCACTCCAAAGTTAGATTATGGAGGTCTGAAGGGACAGTTTAAGAATCCTGACAAGGTTACTGCCGCTGATGTGCGTAATGCTGTTATCAGTATTCGCGAATCAAAACTTCCTGACTGGCATGTAGAGGGTAATGGAGGTTCTTTCTTTATGAATCCTGTTGTGAGCAAGGAGAAGTTGGAAGAACTACTCAGCAAATACCCTGATATGCCACACTATGACACTAAGATTCCTGCTGGATGGATGATAGAGCAATGTGGTTGGAAAGGCAAGACCCTCGGAAAGGCAGGAGTTCATGACAAACAGGCTCTCGTACTTGTCAACAAGGGTGGGGCAACAGGCCAGGAAATACTCACCCTCTGCAATACCATCATCCATGATGTCAATGAAAAATTCGGAATCACCCTGCACCCTGAAGTGAATATAGTTTAGGATGATGGTTTATGGATGAAAGGTGAAGGTCTATTTCTTCCTTCTCCCATTCACCCTTCTTCCAAATAAACTTTCTTCCTTCTTCCATTCACCTTTCTTCAAATGATTAATTATCAATTTTCAATAAATAATGATTACAGTAACAAATCTTGCAATTCAATTTGGTAAACGAGTTCTTTACAAAGACGTAAATTTAAAATTCACACCAGGAAATATCTATGGCATTATTGGTGCTAATGGTGCTGGTAAGTCAACACTGCTGAGAGCCATCAGTGGTGAACTGGAAGCAAACAAGGGTACTATAGAATTGGGTCCTGGTGAACGCCTCTCTGTGTTGGAGCAGGATCACTTTAAATATGATACATTTACTGTCATCAATACTGTCCTCATGGGCCACCAGCCTTTGTGGAAGAATATGCAGGAGCGTGAAGCCCTGTATTCAAAGTCTGAGATGACAGAAGAGGATGGTAATCGTGCAGCAGAGTTGGAGGAGCAGTTTGCAGAGATGGATGGCTGGAATGCTGAAAGTGATGCAGCACAGTTGCTGTCAGGACTCGGCATTAAGGAAGATAAGCACTATCAGATGATGTCTGAGTTGTCCAACAATGAGAAGGTGCGCGTGATGATGGCAAAGGCACTCTTTGGAAATCCTGATAACCTGTTGCTCGACGAGCCTACCAATGACCTCGACCTCGATACTGTACAATGGTTGGAGGAATATCTCTCTAATGTAGAGCAGACAGTCCTCGTAGTGAGCCACGACCGTCACTTCCTCGATGCTGTCTCTACACAGACAGTGGATATCGACTTTGGCAAGGTGACAATGTTTGCTGGTAACTATTCTTTCTGGTATGAATCCAGTCAGCTGGCTCTGCGTCAGGCACAGAACCAAAAGGCTAAGGCTGAGGAAAAGCGTAAGGAGTTGGAAGAGTTCATTCGTCGATTCTCTGCCAATGTGGCAAAGTCAAAGCAGACAACATCTCGTAAGAAGATGCTCGAAAAACTTAATGTTGAAGAGATACAACCCTCTACACGTAAATATCCAGGCATCATTTTCCAGATGGAGCGTGAGCCAGGAAATCAGATACTCGAGGTAGAGAATCTGAAGGCTGTGGAAGAAGATGGCACAGTACTCTTTGACAATGTGTCATTTAATATTGAGAAGGGTCAGAAGACTGTCTTCCTGTCTCATAATCCAAAGGCTATGACAGCCCTCTTCGAGATTATCAATGGTAATCGTGAGGCCGATGGTGGTACTTACAAGTGGGGCGTTACCATCACAACAGCCTATCTGCCACTCGACAATACAGCATTCTTCCAGAGTGACCTGAACCTTGTTGACTGGCTCTCACAATATGGCACAGGTAATGAGGTGATGATGAAGGGCTTCCTTGGTCGTATGCTCTTCAAACAGGAAGAGGTTGAGAAGAAAGTAAATGTCCTATCTGGTGGTGAGAAGATGCGTTGTATGATAGCAAGGATGCAGCTGAAAAATGCTAACTGTCTCATCCTTGATACACCTACCAACCACCTCGACCTTGAGTCTATTCAGGCGTTCAATAATAATCTTATCACTTTTAAAGGAAACATTCTCTTTGCCAGCCATGACCATGAATTTATAAATACTGTGGCAGACCGTATCATAGAACTGACACCAAAGGGTACCATCGACAAACTGATGACCTATGATGACTATATCTATGACGAGCAGATAAAAGAGCAGAAGGCAAAGATGTACGAATAATAGGTCAAAGGTCTAAGGTCAAAGGTTCCCGATAACCGTTAAACTTTAACCGTTAACCGTTATTTGGCACACTTATTGTAACGAGGATTTGTGCAAAACAGAAGGTAAAAAAGAAAAATGAGTACAAAAAACAAAGAAAATAAGGATATAGAGATAGAAGAGAAAGCAAGTGAAGTAGAAAACCCAGAGACAGCAGCTGAGGCATCTGAGAATCAGGAGTCAGCAGAGGCTGAAACTGAGGCAGAGGCAAAGGAATCATCTGAAGCAAAGGATGAGGAAAAAACTGCTGAAGCTCCAAAGGAGCCATCTCTCGAAGAACAGATAGAAGAACTCAAGAAGCAGGCTCTCTATAAGCAGGCAGAATTTGAGAATTTCCGAAAGCGTACCCTGAAGGAGAAGGCAGACCTTATACTTGCAGGTGGTGAAAAGACTATTACAGCTATTCTTCCAGTGCTCGACGACTTCGAACGTGCTATAGCAGACCAGAGTGATGACCCTGCAGCTATCAAGGAGGGTATGAAACTCATCTTCCAGAAGTTCCAAAAGACTCTTGAGTCACTTGGTGTGAAGAAGATTGAGACAGATGGTGTCGATTTCAATGTCGATTACCATGAGGCTATAGCACAGGTGCCAGGCATGGGTAAAGAAAAAGTAGGTAAAGTGATTGATTGTGTTCAGACAGGCTATACTCTTAATGATAAGGTCATTCGTTTCGCAAAAGTAGCAGTAGGACAGTAAAATGGCAAAGAGAGATTATTACGAGGTACTTGGCGTTGACAAGAATGCCAGTGCAGCAGATATAAAGAAGGCTTATCGAAAGATAGCCATTAAATACCATCCTGACCGTCAGGGTGACAAGAGCGATGCTGAGAAGGCTGAGGCGGAAGAGAAGTTCAAGGAGGCAGCAGAGGCATATGCTGTGCTGTCCGATGATCAGAAGCGTCAGCAGTATGATCAGTTTGGCTTTAATGGTCCTGGTGGCTTTGGAGGCGGTGGCTTTGAAGGCTTTGGTGGTGGAGCTGGGTTCTCTATGGATGATATCTTCTCTATGTTCGGAGATATCTTTGGAGGACACTCTGGCTTCAGCAGTGGTTTCAGCAGCGGCGGATTCGGCGGTTTTGGTGGCGGACGCCAGCAGGTACATCGTGGCTCCGATTTGCGCCTGAAAGTACGCCTGAACCTTAAAGAGGTAGCTACTGGCGTCACAAAGAAGTTCAAGGTGCGTAAGGATGTTACTTGCTCCAGTTGTCATGGTAGTGGCGGTACAGGTGTTGAGACCTGTTCTACCTGTCACGGTTCCGGAATGGTCATCAAGCAGCAGCAGAGCATCTTTGGCATGATGCAGACACAGGGCGTTTGTCCTACCTGTAATGGTGAAGGAAAAATCATCAAGAACAAGTGTCCTAAGTGTAATGGCGATGGTGTTGAGCATGGTGAAGAGATAGTAGAGATAAATATCCCTGCCGGCGTACAGGACGGCATGGTGGTCAATGCTCCTGGAAAGGGTAATGCAGGTCACAGAAATGGTGTGCCAGGCGATATAAAAGTGTTTATTGAGGAAGAGAAGAATGACACCTTTGTGCGAGACGGCAAAGACCTTATATATAACCTTGTCCTCGACTTCCCAACAGCAGCCCTTGGTGGTGATGTAGAGATACCTACTGTTGAGGGTGGTAAGCTGAAGATGAAGATAGAGCCTGGAACACAGCCTGGTAAGACTCTTCGCCTGCGTGGCAAGGGACTCCCTGCTGTTCAGGGGTATGGCTATGGCAATGGTGACATCCTTGTTAATATAAACGTCTTCGTGCCAAAGTCGTTGTCACGAGACGAGAAAAAAGCCCTTGAGAACCTTCGTGGTTCAGAAAACTTCAAGTGCGACAAGGATACGAAGAGCAACTTCTTCGACAAACTCCGCTCATACTTTGGGTAGTTGATAATTGATAATTGACAATTGACAATTGACAATTGATAATTATGCATTATGAATTATGAATTGACACTCCAATATCTCTATACTGCAGCTCCTGCCTTTGAAAAGGTGGGAGCTGGTGCTTATAAGGAAGGCCTTAGCAACACCCTTGCCCTCGACGAACACTTCGGACACCCACATACAAAGTTTAAAACCATTCATGTGGCTGGCACCAATGGCAAGGGAAGCACCTCACACACCCTTGCTGCATATTTGCAACTATGCGGATATAAGGTAGGACTATATACCTCGCCGCATCTGGTGGATTTCAATGAGCGCATCCGTGTCAATGGGCAGCCTGTTCCTCATCAGTATGTCATAGACTTTGTAGAGCAAGAGAGACCTTTCTTTGAACCCCTTCAGCCATCCTTCTTTGAACTCACTACTGCGATGGCATTCAAATACTTTGCAGAGCAACATGTCGATATTGCTGTCATCGAGGTAGGACTGGGCGGACGCCTTGACTGCACCAATATCATCACACCATTGTTGTCTGTCATCACCAATATCTCTTTCGACCATACAGGCTTTCTTGGAGATACCCTGGCAAAGATAGCAGGCGAGAAGGCTGGTATTATAAAGCCCGGTGTTCCTGTTGTAGTGGGAGAGACAACTCCTGAGACACGTCCTGTCTTTGAAGGTAAGGCGGCAGAATTGCAAGCCCCCATATTCTTTGCAGAGGAAAATCCTCTTGTCACCCCGTCACTCCTTGAAGACTTTGTGTTGAAGGGTACTTGCCAGACCAAGAACCTCAATACCATACTGAATGCTATCAGGGTGTTGTCAGAACATTGTGGGATAGTGGAAAGTCCCAAGACTGTTTCTGCTGCCCTTCGTTCTGTTGTCAGTCTCACAGGCCTTCGAGGACGTTGGGAAGTCATTCAGCAGCAGCCCCTTGTCATCTGCGATACAGGCCATAATCTCGCAGCATGGGAATATCTGGCAGAAGGTATCAGGACGACAGCAAAGCGTTGTGGAGGAAGGTTACATATTGTCTTCGGAATGGTGGACGATAAGGATGTCAACGCCGTATTAGACCTCTTGCCCAAGGATGCTACATACTATTTTACCCAAGCTGACACCCATCGTGCCATTCCGTCAGAGAAGCTTCTGTCTTTGGCACAGTCTCGAAATCTTCATGGTGAGTCATACCCTGATGTTAAGTCCGCCTATGCTGCAGCAATAGGTAGTGCCGATGCTTCTGATTTTGTCTATGTCGGAGGTTCCAGCTACGTCGTTGCCGATTTCTTAGGTTGTTGAAGTCTCACATTTCACATTTCACGTATGATAAAAAAGATAACATATTTACTTCTGATGATATTGATGCCTTTGATGGCAAGTGCGAATGATGACAACATTGTTCGTGGTGATGCTAATGGCGATGGCGTGGTGAGCATGCCTGATGCTACGGCTATCATGAATAATATTCTGGGTACTACTGACCCTGACTTCAACAAAGAGGCTGCTGATGCTAACCTTGATGGGGTGATTGGTATGCCCGATGTGATGTTTGTCATCTACTACACCATGAAAGGCAAATTCCCTGGTGCTGTGATGCCACAACTGAAGATTTCTTTCGATGGAGAATTGAGTAAAGATATGACGGATTATGTCAATGGTTCTATGCAGTTGACAGATGCCAGCGGAAATGTTGTGGAACTGCCAGCAGGCTTTAAGACGCGTGGTGCTACGTCTAAGAACTATTTTATGAAGCCAGCCCTCAATATGAAACTGTTCACAGAAGATTATACAGAGGAGGCAGACTCGTCACTGTTAGAGATGCGTTCCTGCTCATCATGGATTCTGGATGCTATGGCAATCGACAGAATATGTATGCGTAATCGTGTGGCGTTCGATATATGGAATGAATTCTCTCGTCTGCCATACACTACTGATTTTGATGGCAGAAATGGCACAGAGGGACGTTTCGTAGAACTCTTCATAAACAACCAGTACTATGGCATCTATTGCCTCACAGACAAGATTAACCGTAAGCTTCTCAATTTGAAGAAGGTGCAGGAGAAGACTGATGGCAGTGTGGTAATTCGTGGTGCCTTGTATAAGAGTGGTACCAATGACATTTTAGACCAGAATAATCCTGGATATAATGAAGATTCTACAGCATGTGTCATTCAGTGGCATGATGCGTGGGAGTTGTCATATCCTGATGATTATGGATGCTTGCAGGCATGGAAACCTTTGCAGGACGCTATCCTCACAGGAAGTAATAAGGACTATGTGAAGAAATATTTCTTTCTTGAAAATCTTGCTGATTATCAGATACATGTTATGGCTCTTTGTATAAGTGATAACTGGGGCAACAAAAACCATTTCCTCAGTGTTCGCAACATCACAAAGGATATCGATGACCCAGACCCGACAGAAGCTAATCGCAGGCGTTTTGTGATGACTCCGTGGGACCTTGACACCAGCTTTGGTGGACATTATGAGGGTGACTATTATGATGGAACATATTTAGAATGGAAGGTAGAAGATATTTCCAAGAATGCTCCATATCCTATTTCCCCAGTCTTGGGAGATGCAGAATATCAGGCTATCCTGAAGCAGCGTTGGATTGAAGGAAGAGTAGGGGCTTTCTCTGTAGAAAATGTCTGCAAGAAGTTAGAGGACTATCGTGACCTGTTTATCCAGAGTGGCGCGTGGGCGAGGATGGTAGAGCATTATGATGCCCAGACGTATAAACCAAAGTATGTCAGTGACCTTACTCGAGAGATAAACTTCATAGAAGAATGGTACAAAGCCCGCTTCCAGCAGATGGATGCCTACTTCGGAATAGAATAAAATAGTATAGACGTTTCAAGTTTCACGTTTCAAGTTATCGGTTATAGTAACTGTCAATTGTCAATTATCAATTATCAATTATCA
>CAMNHS010000065.1 GCA_946539635.1 uncultured Prevotellaceae bacterium | reverse complement strand
TTTCATCACTCTCAGCCAGTTTCCGCCCCATATCTTTCTGATATCTTCTTCAGAGAAACGCTTGCGGAGCAGGTGCATGGTGAAGTTGATGGCATCTGAGGCACAAGCCATTCCAGGCACACCACCATCGCCATCAAAGTCTGTACCGATGCCTACATGGTCTATGCCCATTATCTTTATGGCATGCTCTAAATGAGCGATTCCATCGAGAATACTTGCTTCCCCGTCTTTACGCAGGAATCCAGGATAGAAGGTTGTGTGTGCAACGCCTCCAACTCTTGCGATAGCCTTTAGTTGGTCATCAGTAAGGTTACGAGGATGGTCGCACAAGGCTTTACAGTTAGAATGTGAGCAGACAATAGGGGTCTTGCTTATCTCCAAGGCATCATAAAATGACTTCTCACCACCATGTGAAAGGTCAACCATGATGCCAAGACGATTCATTTCGTGTATAACCTTTTCTCCATATTCTGATACTCCACCATGAGTATTGTTACCTTTGGCAGAATCGCAGATAAGGTTGTCGCCATTATGACACAGGGTCATATACACAATGCCACGTTCGGCAAAGTGCTGCAAATTCTTTATATCATCCTCAATGGCAAGGCCGTTTTCGATGCCCAAAAGGATGCTCTTCTTGCCAGCCTTCTTATTTAGGATGATATCCTCCTCTGTTTGAGCAAGAGCAAGGCGCTCGGGTGCTCTATCTACGATTTGCCCGATTTTATCGAAGATACTGTCGGCATATTCTTTCGGTGAACCCTCATCATATTTCTGGGGGATATAAGCCACCATAATAGTAGCATCCTGATGTCCCTCTGTCATTTTAGGAAGGTCAACAAGGATGTTCGGGTCACGTTTCAGGAAGTCGATACCCTTAGGGAAGAACATTGGTGTATCACAATGGGTATCAAGGGTTATGATATGCTGATGCAGCGCCTTTGCCTGTTGAAAGGTACGAGCCTCGTTTACAAGCCATTGGAAAATAGGAAGGCCGTCATTTTCAAGCCATTCCGGATGCCACTGAACTCCCATTATGGGTTTGTGCTCAGTGCTTTCTATTGCCTCGATAATGCCGTCAGGAGAAGTGGCAGTAGTTTTGAAACGCTTTCCTGGATTATCAACAGCCTGATGATGGAAAGAATTAACTTTTAGTTTGGGTGAAGAATAGATAGCGGATAGGATAGAGTCATCGGAGATGTTTACCTCATGGGTGGTGACAGGTCTGTCTTCCTCTTGTGAGTGATTATGTGTTGTCCTATCGCTGATATCCTGTGCTATATGTCCGTCAAGAGCTATGGCAATAGTTTGGGCCCCCCTGCATATTCCTAATATTGGAATATTGCGGTTGTAGGCATGCTTCGCTGTAAGCAGTTCTGCATGGTCTCTGACAGCATTTATAGTACCAAGTTTTGGATGGGGAGCCTCACCAAACCATTTTGGGTCGAAGTCACCACCTCCAGTAAAGATGATACCGTCCAGACGCTCTAAAGTGTCGATAATAACCTGTTCGTCATCAACAGGTGGTATAATGACAGGCACACCGCCAGCTCTTACTATCTGTTTATGGTAAGCATCACGGAGGGTTACGTCGATGTCACTATGGTTACCAGTTAAACCAATTAATGGATTCATTACTCTTCAGTATGAATTGGAACATCGCGTTTGATGGACTGGTCGAGTGAGATAAGAGTCTCAGTTGATACTACACCATCAATGGATTGCAATGTGTCATTAAGAAGTTTCATCAATTGCTCGTTGTCACGTACATAGGCCTTTACCATCATGGTGTAAGGACCAGTAGTAAAGTGACATTCAACGATTTCAGGAATGTTCTGGAGTTTCTTTACTACATTTTTGTACATAGAACCACGCTCCAAGCTGATGCCGACATAAGTACATGTACCATAGCCGATGCTTTTGGGATTAATAGAGAATCCACTGCCAGTAATGACTCCGTCTTCTTTAAGTCTTTCCACTCTCTGATGTATTGCAGCACGTGAAACTCCGCATTGTTCTGCAACATCCTTAAAAGCGATGCGGGCATTCTTTGATAGGATAGATAATATCTTCCTGTCCAGTTTATCTACTTTTTCCATAGTTGTAAGGCTTTATTTTCTTCCTTTTCCATTATTTCTCTTTCACCTGGTCCTTTGTCGTTGATACCGCAAAGGTGCAAGATTCCGTGTATTATGACTCTGTGGAGTTCCTCATCATAGTCTTTCTTGTATTTCTCGGCATTGCTCTTCACCGTGTCAAGGGAAATGACGATGTCACCATTTATAGTATTGCCTTCATCGTAGTCGAAGGTTATGATATCGGTATAGTAGTCATGTCCGAGGAATTCATTGTTCACCTCAAGTATTTTCGCATCATCACAGAAGAGGTATCCGATTTCGCCTACTTTATATCCATGAGCTAAGGCTACCTCTTTTATCCATGCTGTCGTTTCGCGACGTCGGATTTTAGGGAGGGGGATATTTTCGTTGCTGTATGTTATCATGGCAGAAGGTCTGAAATGTCTTTTCCAAATGTTTTCAGCGTACGGACAAGGGATGATGATAGGCTGGCATATATAGGATTGGCAAACAGAAATACTGTTTCAATACCATCACTTAGCATCTTGTTATATTCCGCTTGAGTACGTTCATATTCAAAGTCTTGTACGCTTCGTACTCCCTTTACGATAGCTGTTGCATTATGACGCTTAGCAAAGTCAATAGTTAGGTCGTTGTATGCTTCTACCTCCACTCTGGAGTCTTTGTCGTAGAGAGTCTTTATTTGCTGAAGACGTTCCTGAAAATCCTCTGGTTGTGGTTTATCGGGATTGTAACCAATGCCTATCACTATCTTGTCAAATATAGTGAGTGCACGACACACAATGTCGTGATGTCCTTTTGTAAAAGGATTGAATGATCCTGGAAAGATAGCAATTTTCATTTAGTCGAATAATGAAGGGTTATTTGAAGAGTACATATTTCTTCCGAGATGCTGGTAGGCAAGGTCTGTTACCACTCTGCCCCTTGATGTGCGTTTTATGAATCCTTCCATGATGAGGTAAGGTTCATAGACATCCTCTATGGTACCAGCCTCCTCGCCAATGGCTGTAGCAATAGTGCTGATGCCGACAGGACCGCCACCAAACTTGTCGATAATGGTGAGCAGTATCTTGTTATCGATTTCGTCAAGTCCGTATCCGTCTATATTCAACGATTCAAGGGCAAGTTTTGCTATCTCCATATTGATACTGCCATCACCCTTTACTTGGGCAAAGTCACGGACTCTCCTAAGCAAACTATTAGCAATACGTGGCGTTCCTCGTGAACGGCGAGATATTTCTTCGCATGCAGCATCGCTGATAGGCATTTGCAATAATCCAGCTGAACGACGTATAATCTTGGATAGCATAGCAGGATTATAGTATTCCAGATGCATGTTTATGCCGAAACGAGCCCGCAGAGGTGCTGTAAGAAGTCCGGAACGGGTAGTAGCACCAATCAAAGTGAAAGGATTGAGGTCTATCTGTATTGAGCGAGCTGACGGACCCTTGTCTATCATAATATCAATACGATAATCCTCCATTGCTGAATACAGATATTCCTCCACTATGGGTGATAATCTGTGTATTTCATCAATGAAGAGGACATCGTTGGGCTCCAATGAGGTAAGAAGTCCTGCCAAATCTCCAGGTTTATCCAAGACAGGTCCAGAAGTAATCTTAAATCCCACTCCCAATTCGTTGGCTATGATATTTGACAATGTCGTCTTACCCAATCCTGGAGGACCATGTAAAAGGGTGTGGTCGAGCGGCTCACCACGATATTTTGCTGCCTCAACAAATATGCGGAGGTTATCTACCACCTTCTGTTGGCCGGCAAAATCGTCGAAACAGAGCGGGCGAAGGGCTTTCTCAAATTCTTTTTCAGAACTATCCTGCCGTTCAGCGTGTATGTTAAAATCATCTTGCATTCTGCTGCAAAGTTATAAAAAACGAGTGAAATAAAAAAGAAAAATGCTTTTTTTGTTTGTGTAATTTATAGAAAATGTGTACTTTTGCAGCCAAAATCATTGGAAATGTTCAAAAATAAAGGGAAAGAGGATAAAGGATTCTTGTTGGCAGAGATAGCACAATTTATTTATGCTGGCTTAACAATATTACTGATATTGTTCACTTGGACGAATTTCCAGAATCCATCTGGATTGTTATGGGAAAGAGTAACGATGGTATCTGGAACTATAGCATTATGGATTGTATATAGATTGTGGCCCTCAAAAATAATTATGCTATGTAGGGTAGGGTATTTGTTGCTAATGTTAAGTCAGTGGTATCCAGATACGTACGAATTAAACAAACAGTTCGGTAGCTTTGATAATGTTTTTGCGCAGTATGAGCAGAACCTGTTTGGTTTTCAACCTGCTTATGTATTCTCTAAGGCTTTTCCATCAGCAATTTTCTCTGAGATGATGTATGCAGGATACGTGTCGTATTACCTGTTCTTTGTATTCACTACATTCATCGTCTTTTTTAGGGATTATAAGCAGTTGAGACATGTTACATTTATGATTATCACGGGATTCTTTTTGTGTTATGTGATATATATCTTCATGCCTGTCACTGGTCCACAGTATTATTTCTATGCTATTGGTGAGGAGAGTGTAGTAGCAGGAAATTTTCAGGATATAGGAAAATTTTTCTCCGAAACACAGGCCTGCCTCACAGCACCTGGATGGAAAGACGGCTTTTTCTATGGGCTTAACCAATTGGCACATCAAACAGGAGAGCGTCCGACGGCAGCTTTTCCTTCCAGTCATGTAGCAATAGCAACGCTGGTAGTGATGATTGTAACAAGAATGAAGATGTGGAAATGGCTTATGATACTCGCTATTCCCTTTGTATTGTTGTGTTTGTCAACGGTATATATTCAAGCTCACTATGCCATAGATGTTATGGGAGGCATGATTTATGGCATACTTTTGTTTGTTATTCTTGGAGGCCTAAAGCTGAGAAAATGTGGTGGATAATGATACCAGCAGTTACTGAGACATTCAGAGAGTGTTTTGTTCCGTATTGTGGTATTTCTATGTGTCCGTCACAAATGTCAATGACTGGTTGACTGACACCCTTTACCTCATTCCCAAGAACAATAGCAGTCTTTTCTTTTCCGAAACGATAGTCATGCAACATTGTAGAGCCATGACATTGTTCGATAGCAAGGACTTTGAAACCTTCTTTTTTTAACGATTTTACCGCATCGGTTGCATCTTTGAAATATTTCCACGTTACAGTATCTTCTGCTCCCAATGCTGTCTTGTGAATTTCCTGAGATGCTTTCAGAGAGCTGTCGGGCGTTGCAGTAATACCACAGAGGTATATAGCTTCAACTCTAAAAGCATCAGAGGTACGGAAGACACTGCCAACATTATATAGCGACCTCACATCGTCGAGTACAACGATGAGGGGCAGTTTCTCTGCATTGCGATATTCCTCAACGCTGAGGCGATTCATCTCAAGGGCAGTAGTCTTTTTCATTAGAACATTTGGCTAACTCTCTTTATGCCATTTATAAGGATGTCTATTTCTTCTTTGGTATTATATATGGCAAACGAAGCTCGTACTGTACCATTTATTCCCAAGCGGTGCATTAGTGGTTCTGCACAATGATGACCAGTACGCACAGCAATTCCTAATCTGTCTAACAGAGTTCCCATATCGAGGTGGTGGATATTCCCAACAAGGAAGGAAATGACGGCATCATGCCGCTCTGCATCCAATGGACCGAAGATTCTCATCTCAGGAATGGTCTGCATCTGTGCTAATGCGTATGATGTAAGTTTACGTTCATGGGCTTCTATATTACTAATACCGATATTTTCCATAAAGTCTATTGCTGTTGCCAAGCCATGTGTGGCAACATAGTCAGGAGTACCAGCCTCAAACTTAAAAGGTAAATCGGCAAAAGTAGTTTTTTCAAAAGAAACAGTACCAATCATCTCACCGCCTCCTTGGTATGGGGGCATTTCTTCGAGGTATTTTTCTTTACCATAAAGTACTCCAATACCGGTGGGACCGTACATTTTGTGACCTGAAAAAGCAAAGAAGTCGCAATCTAAGTCCTGCACATCGATTTTCATGTGTGGAGCGCTTTGAGCTCCATCCACCATGCATGGAATGCCATTTTTATGGGCAATAGCAACAATTTCCTTTACAGGGTTAATAGTACCGAGAACATTACTGACATGTGTGACACTGATGAGTTTTGTGCGCTCTGTGATGAGGTTTTCGATGGCTTCAATATCCAATATCCCATCATCAGACATAGGTATTACCTTTATAATAATACCGTTTTTCTTTGCCTGCAGTTGCCAAGGAACAATATTGCTGTGATGTTCCATAGCGGTTATCAGTACTTCATCTCCTGCCTTCATGTATGCCTCTACAAAACTTGAGGCAACGAGATTAATAGATTCTGTAGTGCCACGAGTGAAAATTATTTCCGAGGTGTTTTTTGCATTGATGAAATGGCGTACTTTTTCCCTGGCACTTTCATGTAAGTCTGTGGCCTGTTGTGAAAGGTAGTGTACTCCGCGATGTACATTAGCATTTGCGTTGAGATACTCCTCTCTCATAGCGTCCAGTACACACAACGGTTTTTGTGTAGTGGCTCCATTATCAAGATATACAAGAGGATATTTATCGTATATCTTCTTCGATAAAATGGGGAAATTTTCTCTTATTTGCATATCTGACATGTTCCGCATTTCTCTTCTTTACTTAATCGTTTATCAACAAGGATATGTAGTCGGTCTCTAAAAGCGCCCCAATGCATTTCGTCCAAAACCTGTGATATAAACGCATTTTTGAGTAGAGTGCGTGCTGTTTCTATGTCTATACCACGTTGTTGCATATAGAACAATGCTCCTTCATCCATTACACCGACTGTAGAACCGTGGGCACATTTTACGTCATCAGCATAAATCTCCAGCATAGGTTGTGTATAAACCCTTGCTGTATCAGCACAACACATATTATTGTTTGTCATGTGTGACGATGTCTGCTGTGCTCCCTCTTTTACCAGTATCCGGCCTGCAAAAGCGGCAACAGCATAATCATCTGCAACATATTTATATAGTTCTTTGGAGGTACATTTTGGCACTTCGTGTATGACGAGCGTGTTATTGTCTATATGTTGATTGCGGTCGGCTATTGCAGCTCCGTTAAGGTTCGCTTCGGCATTCTCTCCTCGTAGAAAAACATCAATGCCATTGCGGGTAGTGCCATTGGAAAGGGTGATATTGTTGTGATTCACTACAACATCTCTTTCTGCACTGATATATAAATTGGAAAAGCGACTACATTGTTCGGTAGTTTCTTCTAGATCATACATATCAAGGTGCGAATTAGTCTTGCAGAATATTTCTATCACCTGTGAGGTGAGGTATTTCTTTTCACCTTTAGTATGATCTACGAAGAAAATTGTTGCCTCAGCACTCTCTTCCATTATGACAAGAATGCGGCGGACAACCATAGTATCCTGTTCTCCTGAAAGGGTGTTCTCAATTCGGATGGGAGCCTTTACGACTTCGTTTTTGGGAATGTATATCACGAGTGG
>CAMNHS010000064.1 GCA_946539635.1 uncultured Prevotellaceae bacterium | reverse complement strand
GGGAAGAGAAATTTTATTCTTTTCAAAAAAAATGTAGAAATGTTTTTGTAACTTTGATTTTGTCGAAGTTACTTTTGTTCGAAAAAACAAGCAAAAATAAAAAAACTTTTCTTTTTGTTTGGTATTTTGCTCACTTATTCGTACCTTTGCAGCCCATATTGTGTGTATGTGTATGCGCGTACACGTGAAGAGGACCCTCCCCAGCCCTCCCTTAAAGGGCGGGAGAAAAGTTAATAGTTACCATTAAACATTGAAAGGTGAAAGTAGCAATAGTAAAATATAATGCAGGTAATATCTTCTCGGTAATCAATGCCGTGAAGCGATTGGGCATTGAGCCTTCGTGGACGGACAATGCCGAGGAATTACTGGCGGCAGACAAGGTGATATTCCCAGGTCAGGGAGAAGCAAGCCACGCTATGGCATATCTTCGTGAGCGGGAACTTGATAAGGTTATTCTCGATATGAAGCAACCAGTGTTGGGCATCTGTATCGGTCAGCAGCTATTGTGCAGACACTCTGAGGAGGGAAACACTGATTGTCTCGGGGTATTCCCTATGAACGTGAAGCGTTTCCAGCCACAGAAGCACGAGGACAAGATACCCCAGATGGGATGGAATAGCATCTACGACCTCAAGACTCCGCTCTTTAAGGACGTAAACGAAAAGGACTTCGTGTATTTCGTGCATAGCTACTATGTGCCTTTCGATGAAAGATATACTATAGCGAAGGCAGACTTCACACTGCCATATTCTGCTGCCATCAACAAAGATAATTTCTATGCTACTCAGTTTCACCCAGAGAAATCAGGTAGTGTGGGTGCAAAGATATTGAAAAACTTTTTAGAACTATGATAGAGTTAATCCCTGCTATAGACCTCATTGACGGTAAGTGCGTGCGCCTTACCAAGGGAGAGTATGACAGCAAGAGAATATACAACGAAGACCCCGTAGCGCAAGCCAGGGAATTTGAGAGATTGGGCTTCAAGCGTCTGCACATGGTTGACCTGGACGGAGCCAAGAGCAAGCATGTTGTCAATGATGATGTGTTGAAGGCAGTAACACAGGAAACCAATCTTATCGTAGATTTTGGTGGAGGCATCAAGACAGAGGAAGACATTGAGAAAGCCTTCAATGCTGGGGCATCAATGGTTACTGTCGGTAGCATCGCCGTCACAAAGCCAGAGCTCTTTATGGGCTGGATGGAGAAGTATGGTGCAGAAAGAATGATCCTTGGTGCAGATGTGAGAAACGGCAAAGTCAGCATCAATGGATGGCTGGAGGATTCAGAAGAAGACCTGTTGCCATTCCTGAAGAAATATGTTGACAGAGGCGTCAAGAATGTTCTTTGTACAGAAATATCAAAAGACGGCACTCTTCAAGGACCTGCTACAGCACTCTATGTCGAGATAATGAAGGCTTATCCGTCTTTACATCTGATAGCTTCTGGCGGAGTATCATGCAATGAAGACATCAAGCAGCTGGATGCAAACGGTATTCCTGCTGTAGTATTTGGCAAGGCCTATTATGAAGGAAAAATTAAAGTTGAAACATTAGGCTTGGGAGAGCAGAAATAATATTTATGTTAGCAAAACGTATAGTTCCGTGTCTTGATGTCAAGAATGGCGAAACCGTAAAGGGAACCAATTTCGTCAATCTCCGCTCTGCTGGCGACCCGGTGGAGTTGGGTAGGGCATATAGTGATTGTGGCGCTGATGAATTGGTATATCTCGATATTACAGCATCTCATGAAGGCAGAAAGACCTTTACTGATATGGTGACCCGCGTGGCTTATGAAATCAATATCCCTTTCACAGTAGGTGGAGGCATCAATGCCATAGAGGATGTTGACAGAATGCTTGCTGCTGGTGCTGATAAGGTCAGTGTCAACAGTGCAGCTCTTCGTCGCCCAGAGTTTATTGATGAGATAGCCCATAAGTATGGTTCTCAGGTTTGTGTTTGTGCCATCGATGCCCGAAATGACGAAGACGGGTGGCACTGCTATGTCAATGGTGGCAGGATAAGGGTGGAGCGCACTCTCCTTGATTGGGCGAAAGAAGTTGCAGACAGAGGAGCAGGCGAAATCCTGTTCACCTCAATGAATCATGATGGTGTGAAGAAAGGATTTGCCAATGAGGCACTGGCTATGTTGGCAGATGCGTTGCCCATACCAATCATTGCTTCTGGCGGAGCAGGAACTAAAGAGCATTTCCGTGATGTGTTCAATATAGGACACGCAGACGCAGCATTAGCGGCAAGCGTGTTCCACTTTGGAGAGATACCCGTACCGGAACTAAAAGATTATTTACGAAAAGAAGGAATAGTAGTAAGATGAAAATAGATTTTGAAAAAGGTGGCGGCTTAGTGCCAGCAATCATCCAAGACGCTGTGACAAAGAATGTCCTTATGTTGGGATACATGAATGAGGAGTCTTTGAAGAAGACCCTAGAAACCAAGAAGGTTACCTTTTGGAGTCGTGGCAGAAAGTGTCTTTGGACAAAGGGCGAAACTAGTGGTAACTTCCTCGACCTTGTCGATATCAAGGTTGATTGTGATAATGATACTCTCCTCGTAAAGGTTCATCCACATGGACCAACATGTCATACTGGAACAGACACATGTTGGGGAGAGGAGAATGTATAAAGTTTAGAGTATAGAGTTTAAAGAAAAATATAAAAGCAAAATATAATGGAAGAGAAAAATCCCCTTTTATTCCTGAGTGAGTTACAGGATTTTATTGAGAAGAGGCATGAAGAGATGCCTGAAGGTAGTTATACAACATCGCTGTTCAAGGATGGTTTGAATCGTATGGCGCAGAAAGTTGGTGAAGAAGCATTAGAGTTGGTTATTGAAGCAACTAATGGTACTAATGAACGACTGATTTATGAAGGCTCAGATATGCTATATCACCTCATTGTTCTCCTCACAAGCAAAGGTCTTCGTATTGAAGATATGGCACGCGAACTGATGGAGCGCCATAATCCAGGTTGGCAGAAACATTAATTCCATAAAAACAGAGAATAATGTTAATTACATATAAGAATGTTTCAATTCGCCATGAAGATGATGACGACATCGTATTAAAAGGCGTTGATCTTGAAGTGGCAGCAGGAGATTTGATTTATCTCATTGGTAAAGTTGGCTCTGGTAAAAGTTCTCTTATCCGTTCTTTCTATGGAGAGGTGGAGGTAGATGAATGTGATGAGGCTACTGTATTAGGACATGATATGTTTTCTATAAGTCGTGAAGACCTTCAGCCTTTGCGTCGGGAGTTAGGAATTATTTTCCAAGATTTCAAATTGCTTACAGATCGCAATATTCATAAGAATCTGGAATTCATATTGAAGGCCACTGGCTGGAATGATAAGACAGACAGAGAGCAGAGAATCTCTGAGGTTTTGCGTGATGTAAAGATGGAAGGCTGTGAGAATAAAATGCCTCACGAATTATCTGGTGGTGAACAGCAGCGTATCGCTATAGCACGAGCATTGCTTAATTCCCCAAAAGTGTTGCTTGCAGATGAACCAACAGGAAATCTTGACCCAGAAACAACAGATCAGATTATGGGAGTGTTTAAGGAGATAGCTATCGCTGGAACAGCAGTTATCATTGCAACCCACAATATGGCTATTCTGGAAAAATTCCCTGGAACAGTATATCAGTGCGAGGGACAGAATTTTACAAAATACGGAAGTTAAATACAAATACAAATAGCAATATGAAAGTAATGAAATTTGGTGGTACCTCAGTTGGTACTGCAGAACGTATGAAGGGCGTAGCAAAGCTTGTTACACGCTCAGGTGAACCAACATTTGTTGTCCTCTCAGCCATGTCTGGTACAACCAATTCTCTTGTAGAAATTTCAGACTATCTCTACAAGAAAAATCCAGAAGGTGCTCAGGAGGTTATCAATCAGCTCGAGAAGAAATATATGGGTCATGTAGAGGAACTTTATTCTACAGACGAGATGAAGAAGAAGACAGCAGAATTCCTTCGCAAGGAGTTCAATTATCTTCGTACCTTCACCAAGGATACCTTTACATCATTTGAGGAAAAGATTGTAGTTGCTCAAGGTGAGGTTATGAGTACCAATATGGTTACCAACTACCTTAATGAGCAGGGAGTAAAGACTGTGCTCCTTGATGCCCTTACATTCATGCGTACAGATAAGAACTCTGAGCCAGATATGCCATACATCAAAGAGAATCTTGACAGAGTTATGCATGCTCATCAGGGTTATCAGATATATATCACTCAGGGCTTTGTTTGTAAAAATGCTTATGACGAGGTAGATAACCTGCAACGTGGTGGTTCTGACTATACTGCTTCATTGATTGGTGCTGCTATGATGTCTGACGAAATACAGATATGGACAGATATAGATGGTATGCATAACAACGACCCTCGTATCGTTGAAAAGACAGATGCAGTTCATCAGCTTAACTTCGAAGAGGCTGCTGAGTTGGCATACTTTGGTGCAAAGATTCTTCATCCTACCTGTGTTCAGCCAGCTAAGTATGCTGGTGTACCTGTTCGCATCAAGAATACTATGGATCCAGATGCTGAGGGTACAGTAATCGACAATGTGCTTGTTCGTGGTAAGATTAAGGCTGTTGCTGCAAAAGACAATATCACAGCTATTAAGGTTAAGTCTTCTCGCATGCTGCTTGCTACAGGTTTCCTCCGCAAGGTGTTCGAGATATTCGAGACCTATAGCACACCAATCGATATGGTTACCACTTCTGAGGTGGGTGTCAGCGTTACTATCGACAAGACTGCAAATCTCACAAAGATAATGGATGAGTTGAAGAAGTATGGTACTGTCACTGTAGATTCTGATATGTGTATCATCTGTGTCGTTGGTGACCTCGATTGGAGCAATGTTGGTTTTGAAACACTTGTAACAGATGCTATGCAGAATATCCCTGTTCGCATGATTTCTTATGGTGGTTCAAACTATAATATCTCATTCCTCATTCGTGAGCAGGACAAGAAACGTGCTCTGCAGAATCTCAGCGCAAAGCTCTTCAACTAATCAGAACACTAACACAAATGTTGAATAAAAAAGATAAATTCAAGGAACTGCAAACTCCTTTCTACTATTACGACAAGGCGTTGCTTGATGACACTCTACAGGTTATCAACAACTGCCTGAAGGAGTATCCGCAGTGCCATCTCCACTATGCTGTGAAAGCAAATGCCAATCCTGCTGTTCTCAAAGAGATACAAAAGGCTGGCTTTGGCGTTGACTGCGTCAGTGGTGGTGAGATACAACAGGCCTTGGATGCTGGATTTGATGCTAAGAAAATAGTTTATGCTGGAGTGGGAAAGGCTGATTGGGAGATAAATCTTGGCCTTGATGCTGGCATCTTCTGTTTTAATGTAGAGTCGGAAGCAGAACTGCAGATTATCAATGAGCTGGCAGGCGAAAAGGGCAAGATAGCTAGTGTATGTTTTCGCATAAATCCGAATGTAGGAGCACATACTCATGCCAATATCACCACAGGACTTGCAGAGAATAAGTTTGGTATCGCTATGGATGATATGGAACTTGCTATCCGTGAGGCCTATGAACTCCCAAATATCGAATTCCTTGGCTTACATTTCCATATAGGTAGTCAGATACTTGAGATGGGAGATTTCGAAGCTCTGTGTTCTCGCATCAATGAATTGCAAGACCGATTAGAGGCACAGAATATTAAGGTGAAAGTTATCAATGTCGGTGGTGGCTTGGGTATTGCCTATAATGATCCTGATGGAAAGCCTATACCGGACTTCCAGAAATATTTTGCGACATATGCTAAGAATCTGAAACTTCGCGAAGGTCAGGAAGTGCATTGTGAATTAGGACGTGCTGTCGTAGGTCAGATGGGTAGTCTCATTACTCGTGTGCTTTATGTGAAGCATGCTCATGTGAAGTCTTTCGTAATAGTGGATGCTGGCATGAGTGATTTGATTCGTCCTGCTCTCTATGATGCTCATCATGATATTCAGTTGTTGGAAGATTGTGAGGGTAGGGAGATGTGCACTTATGATGTGGTAGGTCCTATCTGCGAGTCGTCTGATGTCTTTGCTAAGGATGAGAAAATGCCTGAATGCAGACGTGGCGACCTGATTGCTTTGCGTTCTGCTGGAGCATATGGCGAGATAATGGCATGTCAGTATAATTGTCGTAAGTTACCTAAGGGCTATTTATTTTAAAAAAAAGAGCATTGAAAGTACTCCATTATATATCAAATCCAACAATCACTCCCCTTCTTACTGACAAAGTGGAGAATTGCATGATGCAGGCAGATTCCCAAAAAGGTGTCTTTGCTTTCTATAGGTATGTCTGCTCTCAGTTGGATGAGGTGAATCCTATGGTGGTCCATATCTATGGCTCTTGGGATTGGCGTTTATGTGTTATCGCCTTTGCTGCCAGACGACATAACAGGGTTGTGATATATTCTCCCATGCGTGGCTTGACTTCTGCAAATATTGAGTGGAATCCTTTCAAACGTGAATTTTGGAGATTTATGCTTTGTCAGTTTGGGGCTTTGAGATATGCCGATGTCATCGTTATGCAAGACAATTATGAGGCTGGTATATTCCACACCACAGGATTAGACAGGGGACACGTAGAGGTGTTGCCTGCTCCGGAATCTGAGGCAGATGAGGTGCAGAAGGTGTTTATGTGTTCTCTCTATAACAAGACGGTTGATACTCATTATATGCGTTTTATAACACCTCAGGAGAAACAGTTTGTTACCTCTATGGTGCAGTTTGCAATGATGGGAAAAGATAACCAGATCGTTATGCCTAACATTAAGGATTTATCCTTCCACAGGGTCGCTTTCTATGTACATGATGAGGATGTAAAAGATATCGTCAAGCAGGGTGCAGAGAAAGCTCAGATTTCTATTCCTGAATTGGTGGAGGTGACAGACGATATGCGCTATCCAGGAAAATATAAGCAATTCGGTGGTTTCGCTGACAAAAGTCCTTTTGCTATGATAAAGGCTGCAAGTAAGATAGGCCTGAAGAATCTCACCTTACGTCATTGGACAGAGTTATATCATCTCTTCCGATATGAAGACTATGATGAGGACAAGGTTGTTCAAGAACTTGCAAAGCATAGACTGAAAAGAACAACAAAGAAGATACAAAATAAGCTTACAGAATTATTTTTCTTAAAACCAGGTTATAAGATTTTATGAGTTCCCCCAAATATGACATAGAAAACGATATGCATTATCTGCAGTTGCTGGCGAAGTCTTTTCCAAATGTAGCAGCTGCATCAACTGAGATAATCAATCTCTCTGCCATCCTTAATCTTCCAAAAGGAACAGAGCATTTTCTTGCTGACATACATGGTGAGCATGAGGCTTTCCTGCATGTGTTGAAGAATGCCTCTGGTCGTATTTCGAAAAAGGTGGATGAGATATTTGGGGAGTATATGCCTACATCTGCCAAGAAGGAATTGTGTACGCTGATATATTATCCTGAGCAGAAACTGGAATTGGTGAAGTCGCAGTTGGAGGAGCATGACAGCCGTGCCGAGTGGTATCGCATGACGCTGAATCAGCTGGTTATGGTGTTTCGTGAAATCAGTTCGAAATATACCCGCAGCCGTGTGCGTAAGTCATTGCC
>CAMNHS010000063.1 GCA_946539635.1 uncultured Prevotellaceae bacterium | reverse complement strand
AGATGGTATCAGTATTGGATGGACAATAAGCTCTTTGCTTCTAAACCAGACAGCAGGGAGCCTTACACTATAGTTATCCCACCACCAAATGTGACAGGTGTCCTGCATATGGGACATATGCTCAACAATACTATTCAAGATATCCTTATTCGTAAGGCTCGTCTTGATGGAAAGAATGCTTGTTGGGTGCCTGGTACTGACCATGCTTCTATCGCTACAGAGGCAAAGGTGGTTGCCAAGTTGGCTAAGGAAGGCATCAAGAAGAGCGATCTCACTCGTGAGGAATTCCTGAAGCATGCCTGGGCTTGGAAGGAAGAGCATGGTGGCATCATTCTCAAGCAGCTGCGCAAACTGGGTGCTTCATGCGATTGGGACAGAACAGCATTCACAATGGACGAAATACGTTCAGAGTCTGTCATGAAGGTGTTCGTGGACCTTTACAACAAGGGCTACATCTATCGTGGCTTGCGTATGGTGAACTGGGATCCGAAGGCGCAGACAGTGCTTTCTACAGAAGAGGTGATATATCATGAAGAGAAGTCAAAACTCTATCACCTAAAGTACTATGTGGCAGATGATAGCGAGGTAACAACAGGTCCAGAGGATGTTGTCCACAAGGACGAAAAAGGTTACTATGCTGTAGTTGCTACAACACGTCCAGAGACCATCATGGGTGATACTGCAATGTGTATCAACCCTAAAGACCCAAAGAACCAGTGGCTCAAGGGACACAAGGTAATCGTCCCTCTGGTAAACAGAGTGATTCCTGTTATTGAAGACAGATATGTAGATATCGAGTTCGGAACAGGATGTCTGAAGGTTACTCCTGCCCATGATGTCAATGACTATAATCTGGGTAAGATTCACAACCTTGAGATAATTGATATCTTCAATCCTGACGGCACTATTTCTGAGGCTGCCGGAATGTATGTTGGACAAGACAGAATGGATGTCCGCAAGCAGATTGCCATAGACCTCGAAAAGGCAGGCCTGCTGGAGCGCATAGAGGACTATGATAATAAGGTTGGATATTCAGAGCGCAACCAGGATACAGCTGTTGAGCCACGTCTCTGTAAGCAGTGGTTCCTGAGCATGAAACATATGGCTGATATCGCTTTGCCACCAGTTCTCGAAGGAAAACTGAAGTTCTACCCATCAAAGTATGTCACAACATACAAGAACTGGCTCGAGAATATACAAGACTGGTGTATCTCTCGTCAGCTGTGGTGGGGACATCGCATTCCTGCATACTTTGTTAACGAAAACGAAAACCAAAACGAAAACCAAAACGATGAGGAGAAGTTTGTTGTTGCCCTGTCACCAGAGGAGGCTCTGGAAAAGGCACAGGAGAAATACGGCAAGGATATAACAATGGATATGTTGCATCGTGACGAGGATGCCCTCGATACATGGTTCTCATCATGGTTGTGGCCTATCTCTCTCTTTGATGGTATCAATAACCCAGGCAATGAAGAGATAAATTACTACTATCCAACAAGCGACCTCGTAACAGGTCCTGATATCATCTTCTTCTGGGTAGCAAGAATGATAATGGCTGGTTGTGAATATCAGCACGAAATACCTTTCAAAAATGTATATTTCACAGGTATAGTACGTGACAAACTCGGACGCAAGATGAGTAAGTCTCTGGGCAACTCTCCTGACCCTCTCGACCTCATTGCCAAGTATGGTGCCGATGGTGTCCGTATGGGTATGATGCTTGCTGCACCAGCAGGAAATGATATCCTCTACGATGATGCACTCTGTGCTCAGGGTATGGCCTTCTGTAACAAGATGTGGAATGCTTTCCGCCTTGTACAGGGATGGGAGACATCAGATGCTAAGCAGGAAGAGAGCAATGCTAAGTCAGTTGTATGGATGAATGCCAGAATAAAGGCTGTCTATGCAGAGATTAATGACCACTTCTCAAAGTATCGTCTCAATGACGCTCTGATGTGTGCCTTCAAACTCTTCACAGATGACTTCTCTGGATGGTATCTTGAGATGATAAAGCCTGCATACCAGCAGCCTATCGACAAGGCGACCTATGCTGAAACTCTGCAGATATTCGACAAACTGCTGCATATCATACATCCTTTCATGCCATTCATCACAGAAGAACTGTGGCAGCATATCGCTGAGCGCAAGGATGGTGAATCGCTGATGGTTGACGTCTTCAACCTCGATGCTATGAGTAAGGAAGAGGAGGCGCTCCTGCCACTCTTCGAGGAAGCAAAGCAGATTATCTCTGGCATCCGTGGTGTTCGCCAGACAAAGAATATCGGACAGCGTGAACTCCTGACTCTCGAAGTCGTTGTAAGTGGCGATGATGATGCCGTAGTAACCAAGAATGATGCCCTCGGAGCTATCATCAAGAAGATGGCAGGCCTGAAGGAGGTGAAGTATGTGGCCCAGAAGAGTGATGCTACGTCTTCATTCATGATTGGTACTCGTGAATTTGCTATTCCTGTTGGCGACCTCATAGATGTGGAGGCTGAGATAGCAAAGGCAGAGGCAGAACTGAAACACCTCGAAGGATTTGTTATGGGCATACAGAAGAAACTCAGCAATGAGAGATTTGTTGCCAATGCACCAGAACAGGTTGTAGCACTCGAGAGAAAGAAACTCTCTGACTCTAATGAAAAGATTGCAACTCTGAAAGAAACAATAGCGTCTCTTAAGAAGTAAGAGGTAAGAACTAGGAACTAAGAACTATGGAACTGTATAAGGAGCGTTCATACGCAAGATGTATTGCTGAGGGATGGGGATTCTTGGGCAAGAATCTCTGGAAGGTGTTAAAGATAATGTCACCTTATTATGTGGTGTGTGCCCTCCTGTATGCAGTAGTCAATGCGTGTTCTATATACCTCAATGTTGCAGAACAGGCCAAAACCGAGGTGCAGATTGAATATGTATATGTAGGACTTACAGCATTCGTTCTTGTTATCCTGCTGTCAATTCTTGCACAAGGACGCTTATATCTGATGTTCTGCAGAATGTCAGGAAAAGAGAAAGACAAGACCTCGAACATTGTTGTTTTAGGACTTAAGAGTTCTCTCTTCTTCTGGCTTGTGTGGACACCATTCTTTTTCCCAATCTATTCATGGATTATGAAGGATAAGGGAGAGAAGATATCCTTTAAGCAGACCATCAAGAAGGGTTGGAACCATTGGGGCAAGATACTTGGTGTGGTGTTGATGAGTGGACTGATACTTTGTGTGGTAAATCTTCTGCTTATGATGCCTTATACAGTTGCTACATCAGCATATCTCAGCAGTATAGAGGGAAAGATAAACTTTGGTGACGAAGCTCTTATCCCTAATTCCGGATATGCCACTATGCTTGCTGTCTGCACATTGTGCTATGCTATTATGATGCTGATTTCTGTTGCTCATCAGACAACATTATTATACCTCTTCGGAGACTTGAAGACAAGAGAGAAATGAAAAGAGTTTTATTCATAGACAGAGATGGTACTCTGATAAAAGAACCTGCTGACGAGCAGATTGACAGCTTCGAGAAACTGGAATTTGTAGAAGGAGTATTCCGTAACCTTTCCTTCATACGCAAGAATCTGGATTTCGAATTCGTTATGGTAAGTAATCAGGATGGACTCGGCACAGAGTCTTTCCCTGAAAACACCTTCTGGCCTGTTCAAAACTTTATCCTCAAGACTCTCAAGGGTGAGGGGGTAGAGTTTGACGATATCCTGATAGACAACCATTTCCCTGAGGACAATCATCCTAACAGAAAGCCAGGAACAGGTTTGCTTGGAAAATATATCAACAACCCTGAGTACGACCTTGCTAATTCCTTTGTCATTGGCGATAGGGAAAGTGACGAGAAACTGGCACAAAACCTTGGATGTAAATTCCTTTGCATAAAGGATGAGACATCATGGGAAAAGGCAGCAGAACTTCTCTTTGCCGGAGAACGCATTGTAGAGATTTCTCGAAAGACAAAGGAAACAGATATTACTGTCCGCCTGAATCTTGATGGCACAGGAAAATGTGATATCCAGACAGGACTGGGGTTCTTTGACCATATGCTTGAGCAGATTGGTAAACATGGAATGATGGACCTCTATGTTCGCTGTAATGGCGACCTGAATGTTGATGAACACCATTCTATAGAGGATACAGGCATAGTGCTTGGAGAATGTCTCCTGAAGGCCCTTGGTGAGAAACGTGGCATAGAACGCTATGGCTATTCTCTTCCTATGGATGACTGCCTGTGTCAGGTGGCTCTCGACTTTGGAGGACGTCCATGGCTCGTTTGGGATGCAGAATTCAAGCGTGAGAAGATTGGAGAGATGCCAACAGAGATGTTCCTGCATTTCTTTAAGAGTGTCAGCGATGCTGCTAAGATGAATCTGAACATAAAAGCTGAAGGAGATAATGAGCATCATAAGATAGAAGGTATCTTCAAAGCCTTTGCAAGGAGCATCAGAATGGCAGTAAAAAGAGACATCTATCACTACCAGCTTCCTTCGACAAAAGGAACCCTGTAGAGTTAAAAAATGATAAATATCAAGTGAAACAAGAACATACTTTTCCTGTTTCACTTTTTTTTGTTACCTTTGCAGGGTGAATCTCATCAATAAAATTAACTACAAATACTAACCAAAAATGGCATTAAAATCATTAAACAAGCTCACAGCTCCTAAGAGCGTAGCACCTGAGAGAATTATTCAGTTTGGTGAAGGTAACTTCCTTCGTGCATTTGTTGACTGGATTGTATGGAACATGAATGCAAAGACCAATTTCAATGGTTCTGTAGTCGTTGTTCAGCCTATCGAAAAAGGTATGGTGCCTTGGCTCAATGGCCAGGACTGTCTCTATCACGTTAACTTGCAGGGACGTCTAAATGGTGAAGCAGTTAACCAGTTGGACCGTATCGATGTTATTTCTCGTGGCATAGACCCATATGCACAGAATTGGGCATATATGGCACTTGCTGAGCAGCCAGAGATACGTTTCGTAATCTCTAACACTACTGAGGCCGGTATCGCTTTCGATCCAGCATGCAAGTTGTCTGATGCTCCTGCTTCTTCTTACCCAGGTAAACTCGTGCAGTTGCTCTATCGTCGTTATCAGACATTCAATGGTGATCCTTCAAAGGGTCTCATCATTATGCCTTGTGAGCTTATCTTCCTTAATGGTCACCACCTGAAGGACTGCATCCGCAAGTATATCGAACTGTGGAAAGATGACTTCGGAGCAGACTACCAGGGCTTCAAGGATTGGTTTGAGAAGTATAACTATGTTTGTGCTACTCTTGTTGACCGTATCGTTCCTGGATTCCCACGTAAGGACATCGCTGAGATACAGCAGAAGATTGGCTATAAGGACAATCTTGTTGTTCAGGCTGAGATATTCCATCTGTGGGTAATCGAGAGACCAGAGAATATGTCTTGTGAAGAGTTGCGTAAGGAATTCCCTGCTGATCAGGCAGGTCTGCATGTGCTGATTGCTGAGTCTGAGGCTCCTTATCATGAGAGAAAGGTTACTCTGCTCAATGGTCCTCACACAGTTCTCTCTCCAGTAGCATATCTGTCTGGCATCAATATTGTACGTGATGCTCTGCACCATGAGGTTGTTGGTCCATACATCAAGAAGGTACAGTATGACGAACTCATGCAGACTCTCAATCTCCCAATGGATGAGTTGCAGAAGTTTGCTGCTGACGTTCTGGAGCGTTTCGACAATCCATATGTTGACCATCAGGTTACAAGTATCATGCTTAACTCATTCCCTAAATTCCAAGCACGTGATCTCCCAGGAGTCAAGGTATATCTGGAGCGTAAGGGTGAGCTGCCAAAGGGTCTTGTACTTGGTCTCGCTGCAATCATCACATACTACAAGGGTGGTACTCGTGCAGATGGTGCTCCTATTACTCCAAATGACGACCAGAAGATTATGGATCTGCTGACACAGTTGTGGGCTACTGGCGATACCAAGAAGGTTGCAGAAGGTGTTCTTGCTGCTGACTGGATTTGGGGTGAGCATGGTGACCTCAACAAGATTCCAGGTCTGACAGATATGGTAGTAGGATTCCTCAATGACATACAGTCAAAGGGAATGCTCGAAACCGTTAAGTCTATACTGTAAGGTGAAGGAATACCTTATATACTTATCAAATAAATACGAAACAGAAGAGTTCCTGATTGGCGACCCGTCCTGGTTTATGCACCAGGTAGAGGGGGAGTCCAACCAGGAACTCCTCGCTTTTATTGCTGCGAGCCTCAGTTATGGCTCCAGAAAACAATTCCTGCCAAAGATACAGTTTATTCTTGATTGCAGCAAGGGAGAGGTGAGAGAATGGCTTCTGAGTGGACAGTTTAAGAAGGATATTCCTGATACCCAGAAGTGTTTCTATCGTCTCTATACCTGCTCAACAATGCACAAGATGTTGTGTGCCTTGCAGGAATTGGTCTCTTCCTATGACTCCCTGAAGAATTATGTTGGCAAGGGTACATGCTATGATGCAATAGAAAAAATAGTGACATTCTTCTCTGCAAGAGGTGTAGAAGTCATAATTCCTAAAAATACTCAATCTTCATGCAAACGCCTGTGTATGTTCATGCGCTGGATGGTGAGAGACGATTCCCCTGTCGATTTAGGTCTGTGGAAAGATATTATCGACAAGCGTACTCTTATCATGCCTATGGACACCCATGTTATGCAAGAAGCTAATAAGTTGGGTTTGATAAGTTGCAAGACGGCTTCTATGTCAGCCGCCATCAAGTTGACAGACAGGTTGAAAGAAATTTTTCCTGATGACCCCTTGAAAGGGGATTTTGCACTTTTTGGTGTCGGTGTGAATGTGGCGAAATGAACACTCTACATTACAAAAAAAGTGAAATTTTTATAATTTATTACTTAAAGACAAATATTTTTGCCTAAAGAAAGCATTTTGTCGAAAAAAATATGTAACTTTGCGGTCACAATAGATAATTTTAGGGTAAAAACCTTTCATTTAATTAATTAAATTCAAACAAAAATGACAAAAGTAGCAATTAACGGTTTTGGCCGTATTGGTCGTCTCGCATTCCGTCAGATGTTCGAGGCTGAAGGTTATGAAGTAGTAGCTATCAACGACTTGACAAGTCCTAAGATGCTCGCTCACCTGCTGAAGTATGACACAGCACAGGGTGGTTTCTGTGGTAAGTTCGGTGAGAACAAGCACACAGTTGACTGCACAGAGAATTCTATCATCGTTGATGGTAAGGAAATTACAATCTATGCTGTTCCAAACGCTGCAGAACTTCCATGGGGTAAGCTCGATGTTGACGTTGTTTTGGAGTGCACAGGTTTCTATACATCAAAGGAGAAGGCATCTGCTCACTTGACAGCTGGTGCTAAGAAAGTTGTTATTTCTGCTCCTGCAGGTAACGACCTCCCAACAATCGTTTACAATGTTAACCACAAGACTTTGACACCTGCTGATACAGTTATCTCTGCTGCATCTTGCACAACAAACTGTCTTGCTCCTATGACAAAGGCTCTGAACGATTTCGCTCCAATCCAGAGCGGTATCATGACAACTGTACACGCTTACACAGGTGACCAGATGATTCTTGACGGTCCACAGCGTAAGGGTGATGTACAGCGCGCTCGTGCTGGTGCTCAGAACATCGTTCCTAACTC
>CAMNHS010000062.1 GCA_946539635.1 uncultured Prevotellaceae bacterium | reverse complement strand
GGTCATGTCTGCAAAATAAAATGGCTTAGCGACGACTGTCATGCCCTCACCTTTACGCAGGAGAATAATGTTCCTCTTACTGAGATATGGGTAAGAGGCGGATTGCCAAAGATGTGGCAAAGCATTTTCAAGACGAATGTCGGGATTTTCAGGGATGCTAACGAGTGCATGAACCAAGCGATAGAAGCAGCACATAATGGAGACCTCAAGAAGGCTGAGGAATGTATCAGCGAAGCCATGAATGAAAAAAGCGTGGGTATTGAATCCCTCTGTCAGGGCGTTTCGAATATAGCATCCTTCCTTTACTATGAAAAGAAATATAAGGACTGTCAGGAATTTAGCACAAAATACTTGCAGCAGATAGATGAATATGCCAAGAATGGACATGACCACAATATGGGTACTAAGCTAATCTGCTATGATGTGGAAAACCTAAAGGCCATCTCCACATATCGTAATGGAGATACCGAGAAGGGTCGTAAGATGATGGATGAATGTCTCTCTATCATCAATAGCGAGATAGAGCGATATCGTGGCGTCAATGGTATGGACATGTATGTTACAGGCCTGCATTTTATGACTTTTTTGATGTATAATCTCGGCTATGACATCTTTGGGGCAGAGCAGACACTACTCAACCTTGATGCCCTTACCTTGGTGTCACCATTCCTTGCATCGGGATCAAACAAACCCGTGTTGTTGGAATGTCGTGGCAACTGCTACCTCCTGCTGGGCGACAAGGAAAATGCCCGCAAGTTGTGGCAGCAGGTAAAAGATATCAATCCTAACTACTTCAAAGATAAACGCATTGAGGCACCTCTGAAGAATGAGTTTGGGGAGTAACCTCTAACCTCTTACCTCTAACCTCTTACCTCTATATATTATTTCTTTTTCTGCTCCTCCTACTACGGAAATCTTTATCTTCTGTATCTTTGAGGCTGCATACTTTCCTTTACGTGCTCCGATGGTGAGGCGCTTGGTGGCATTGTCCCAATGCAGGGCGATGCGGCTTTGCTGTCCCTTTGTGTATTCTGTGCTGTAGCCATCATCCTCATACAGGGTGAAGTCGGCATCAGCACCTGGATAGATGCGTATCTCCAATGGCTCTGTTGTTTCCTCGAGGGCATACTGACGAACAGGGCCGTATGGGAGTATGCTGCCACCTTTTACAAAAACAGGGATAAAGCTGTTATCAACAGATGTCTTGACAGTCTCTCCTCCAGCATAATGCTTGCCAGTGCGGAAGTCATACCATCCTGCAGCATTGACAGGCAGGTATGTTGACCATTCCGTTACATCAGGTTCTGTAACAGGGCTGACAAGAAGCGACTTGCCAAACATATATTCATACTTCTGCTCCAAGGCTCTGTCGTCATCGCTGAAGTCGAACACCAGCGGACGCATCAGTGTAGAACCCTCGAACGAAACTGCAGCAGCATTGCTGTAGATATATGGCATCAGACGATAGCGCTCATTGAGACTCTTTGTGATGATAGCCTGTGCCTCGTCGCCATAACGCCATGGTTCGGTGTCAGACATATAACCGTGTATTCTCATCAAAGGCAGATAGACACTTGTCTCTACCCAACGCATCAGACGATGTATGTAAGCCTGGTCCTTATACTGATTGCCTGGACGGAAGAAACCGCCAGCATCGTATGTCCACCAAGGAAGACCTGCTGCCTGCAGTCCCAGTCCTGCCACAATCTGGCGGCGGAATGTCTCCCAGTCGTTACCGATGTCTCCACTCCACAGGGCGGAGCCATAGCGCTGTATGCCAGGGAAACCACAACGGGTGAGTATCATAGGACGCTTTTCGGGAAGAGACTGCAGCAGTCCTTCGCAGACAGTCTTGTTTACAAGCAGCGGATAGACGTTACGCACCTGTTCGCCAGCCCATAATCCGTTGTTGACACGACGCCCGAGGAGGTCATCATTCTCTGGCTCTGTAGCATCCTGCCACCACGCATCGATGCCTAACGGAACAAGGCGCTCGGAGAAATTCTTCCAATATGCTGTGGCAGCAGCAGGATTGAAGAAGTCTATCCAGTCAGTATTAGGGATGTAGTAGTTACTGCCCAGCATCTGCTGACCCACTTCAGAGCGTTTGTCTATCTTTGACCATACGCTGAGCATCAGACGCATATTCATCTTGTGAAGGCTATCTGTCAAAGCCTTCGGATCGGGATAGTATGCTTCATCAAAACGCATAGCATTCCATCCGTATTTTCCCCAATACTGCCAGTCCTGCACCAATACATCGACAGGCATCTTCTTGTTGCGGAACTGGTTGCCCGTCTGTAATATCTCGTCAGAAGAATGGAAACGCTCCCTACAATGAATGTATCCCAGTGCCCATTGTGGCATGAGGGGAGCAGGACCTGTCAGCTGGCGATAGGTCTCCATCACCTCGTCAGGAGTGCCGACAAAGACGGTATAGTCAACAGCAGCTGCTATTGGAGAACGGAATACGCTTTCGTCTTCTACCTTCTTGAAGAAAAGGGTAGGGCGGTCACCCTTTGACAGTTCAGCAGAAACGGTATGCTTGCCGGCAGTGAGGGTTACTATTGCTGAGGCTGTCGGTGGCAGCCACAGGTTTTGCATCTCTATGACGGGAGCACCGTCGATGACGAGGTTATGGCGGCGAGCCATCTTCTGTCCAACATCGAGAAGCAGAGAATACTGTCCCCCCTCTGCGATGTTCAGAGTACCCTCAAAGATATTTCTCTCACGCACCTCCTTCTTGCCACCTTCTGTAGAGGTGACATCAACGATATCCTTCTTGGAAGCCGTGCTGTTGTTTGCCTGCAAGGCGATGCTGTTGTCAGCAGGGTTGAAATCTACAAGACCATAGTTGTTCCACAATATGCCATAACCCTTGCTTGAGAGCATCATCGGCACACTAATCTGGGTGTTCACCTGTGTAAGGCGGCGAGACAGACCGCGGATGTCGCTATAGCCATCCTGAAACTGTCCCAAGCCAAAGAGGTATTCGTCCCTCGGAGAAGCAAAGGTGAGCTGTGCCTGTGTGCCCTGCATAGAATGCTTTGTGGCGGTGAAGACAGGAGTGCCGCTTGCGTTCTTTATCGTTAGCAACCGCTGCTGAGAGTTTATGTCAACATTCAGGTTGCAGTTATCAACAGCTTTGGCACGACCCTCATAGAGCCAGTCAGGAAGACCACCATCGTTAAGTTCTTTCTCATAATACTGTATGCGGACAGCATTATGAGCCACAGGGGTTACCTTCAGGAATCCGTTACCAAAGTTCTGGGTAGTTGTTTTCTGCTGTGCATAGCCAAAGACAGCCGTGCAGAGCAGGAGCATAGTGAGAACAATCTTTTTCATTTTGTTTAGGGTTTATTGAATTTTCGGATGCGAAGGTACGAAAAAAAAACGAAAACCAAAACGAAAACGAAAAATTTTTCACTTTTGACTTGTTGACCTTACTTCTAATTCCTCATTCTTAATTCTTAATTAATCACGACCTTCTTCCCCTTATAGATAAAGATGCCGCCATGTGGATTTGATACCTTCTGGCCCATCATGTTGTAGTAACTGTTGTCGTTTCTTGTCTGTTTTTCAGGAACAACTGTCACGATGTCGGTTACTATTTCCTTGTTCTGCACCTTCGCAGCCTCTTCCCATGCTGTGGCATCGCTGGTGAGGTCACTACCGAGGTAATAACCCAAGTTTGTAGGTTGGTTATAACCGATGTTCTGGTTCAGGGCACTCATCCAGTAACAATGGTCCGTCATGAGCCATGGGAATTTATGGGTGGTAGGATACCAGGTAGAGAAAATCTTTATGTCATTCAGTTTTGTGCCGTCAGGAACTATCACCTCTTCGCGCCAGTCGCCTACAAGGTCGCCAAACCATGAGGGGTTGCCCTTGGTGCCGTTAATCATCGACATACTATATCTCCACATTGTGAAGGTGCGTCCGTTTGGTACGCTTTGTATAATGCCTCCCTCAGCCAGTCCCTGTCTGCTTAGCGAACCATCAAACCATATAGCGGCAGCAAAGCCCGGCTTCCAGTCGCTTGCGGTGCTGATGCCGGTAGAATTGCCGTACTGGTCGAAGAGGTCACTCTTATAGTAGCAGAATTCACATCCCTTTGTAGCAGGCGAATAGTCGGCCACCATGCAGCGTCCCATATCGTTGTCGCTTGCAGCATCCTTCTTCCATATCACACTGCCATCTGTCGCATCATGCAGGGCACACATCGTCTTTCCTGTCTCCAGACAATGGAACATTTGCAGACCCTCTCTGGCAGGAAGGAATTTTCCTACATAGTTGGCATCACCGTGTCCCAAACCAGTGTTCCACAGTCCTGTGCCATCCTCATCTACTGCCATAGAACCATACATCACCTCGTCAAAGCCGTCGCCGTCAAGGTCGGCAACGTTGAGGGAGTGATTGCCCTGTGCAGCGTATGTGCTGTGTTTCTTGCCGTCTTTGCCCGTCTTGCCGTCGTTGGTGTCAAAGCGCCATTTCTTTGTCAGTTTGCCGTCTCTCCAGTCCCATGCCTCGATGACGCTGTGGGCATATACGCCTCGTCCTGTTACAACGGAGGGCAGCCCGGTCTCGTCAAAACATCCTACGCCAACTCTGAAGGAGCAGGCCCTCTTCCAATATCCGTCGCCCCATGATTCTGATGTCTCGCGGTTAATGAAGTTGTCACGTGCCAGTTCCTTTCCCGTCTTTCCGTCAATGATAGAGATAAACTCAGGACCAGCACTGTTATAGTGGTCTATCCATCCCGGATTGCTGGTGTTGAGGTTGCCCCATGTGCGATAGTCTATCTTCCCGTCGCCATCGGTGTCACCAATCTCAGTGCCATCGCCAAAGACAGTTCCCTCACACGTTCTTATTGCCATCTCAGCACAACCATCTCCGTCAAAGTCCGCTACAGCGAAGCTGGAAGAATTGCCAAGTATTATGCCAGGTCCACCCTTTATGCGCCACAGGAAGGTACCATCCAGTTTGTATGCATCCCATATCACGGCCCACAGACAATCCTGCTGTGAGTAGCTGGCACCAGAGCCGTCGCTGATGATATTGCCGTTGTCGTCTTTTACGCTTTGCAGACGCTTTACGACAAGTTCAAACTGTCCGTCACCGTCAAGGTCGCCTATGCTGACGTCATTGGCGGTATATACTATCTTGTCGGTATTCGCATACACATCCTTCGTATCTTTCAGCGGAATACTGATATAAGGCTGTCCGGCACTCACGTATTCCTTCTTCAGGGTGAATGTTGACAGAGTCTCCTCCTTCTTGCCATAATATGTCAGCCTGTAGTGGTTGTCGTTCGTCTTGCTGGCATTGGCATCCTGTACGCAAGTCTTGTTCTTTACGTTGGTAGCAATCTTTGTTTCGAAGCTGCTTGTCCCGATGCGACGATACACATCAAAGCCAGTATTTGCATCATCCCCAGGCAACATTCTCCAACTGACGAGAACAGTTCCCGTATATTGCTGATAATCGCCAAGCGATGCATTCTTAGCACCATTGATACTGGCCCATAAGGCACGATCCTGAGAGTTGTTAGTCTGTGCCCCTGCTGTCAGACAGGAAGCAACTAAAGCGATAGCGAATAATAGTTTGTTAACAGAAGTCATTGTAGTTTACGGTTTGTTGGGGACAAAGGTACAAAATAAAATTGAAAATGAAGAAATGAAAGAATGAAAAAATGAAAAAAACTTCGTACGAAAGACGAATGACGAAAAAAAAAGAGATGTAGTCTGTTGACCACACCTCTTTCCTTTTATATAGGGTAGGTTTTATTTCACCAGATCTATCAGTTCCTGTGAGTATGCCGGCATAGCACCGTTTTGGGTGCATACATACGCAGAGACATTGACGGCGATGCGATGGGCCTCTTCTATTGACTTTCCATTGAGGATGGCGGCACAGAAAGAGCCTGTGAATGAATCGCCTGCGCCCACCGTGTCAGCCACCTTTACCTTAGGAGTGTCTTGGAAAGATTTCTGTCCCGGTGTGAACACATAGGAGCCGTTTGTGCCACAAGTGAGTACGAGCATGTCGAGGTTGTACTTACCAAGTATAAGCCAACACTTGTTCTCGATGTCGAGACCCGGATAGCCGAACATGCGGCCTATAAGAACCAATTCCTCATCGTTAATCTTCAGGATGTTACAACGCTGGAACGACTCCCTCAGAATCTCCTTCGTATAGAATTGCTGACGAAGATTAATATCAAATATCTTCAAACAGTCTGCCGGTGTAGCATCGAGGAATTTCTGGATTGTTTCACGGCTCACCACATTACGCTGAGCCAAAGATCCGAAACAAACAGCACGACAATTACGTGCAATCTCTGCGATATCATCGTCGAAAGGAATGTTATCCCAGGCCACATTTTCCTTGATGTCGTATGTCGGGATACCCTGTTCGTCAAGCTGTACCTGCACAGTGCCGGTAGGATAAGGCACGCGAGGCAGCAAGTCGTTCAGGTCATGCTCTTTCAGGGCCTCAATAGTCTCATCGGCCAATTTGTCATCTCCAAGCGCACTTACTGCGATAGTGTTATCCATACCCAAGAACTGCCCTGCATGATAGGCGAAGTTAGCAGGTGCGCCGCCTAATTTCTTACCTTCGGGAAGTACATCCCACAGGACTTCTCCGAGTCCTACTACATAACGTTTCTGATTCATGATTTATGCGGTTTTTAGTTGTTTGATATATGTAAACAGATATATAACACCTACAGCCATTACCAGTACGGCACCATCCTGTCCCATGGCATCGCTCAGCAGTCCCATAAACAATGGGAATATAGTGCCGCCGAAGAGACCCATAATCATAAGTCCGGAAACTTCGTTCTGTTTCTCCGGCATAGACTCAAGCGCTGTTGCAAAACACATAGAGAACACATTGGAGTTGCCGTAGCCCACCAGTGCTATAGCGGTGTAGAGCATCCATTGCTCAGTGCCGATTAACAGTCCGCACATAGACAGAGCCATCATCACCACGCTGATGACAAAGAATGTGCGCATTTTCAGCACCCGCAAGAAGAACGACCCTGTCAGACATCCGATGGTACGGAAGATAAAGTAAAGCGAAGTGGCAAAAGCAGCCTCGTTGAGCGACAGCCCAAGACGCTCCATCAGAATTTTTGGTGCTGTGGTATTTGTACCGACATCTATGCCCACATGACACATAATGCCAAGGAAAGACAGCAGCACCATCGGTGTGCCAAGCAACTTGAAACATTCCACGAAAGTAGAAGGCTTGCCATCCATCGGCGGTTCATCTATAGGTGTCACGAACAGTAATAATGTAGATAGTGTGCCTACGATGAAGAATATACAGAACAGTATGCGCCAATCGTACCCAAAGTCAGGGATAACCTTTGTAGCCCCCCACATAGCCAGGTAAGGAGCCGAGAATGACGCGATAGCCTTGACAAACTGTCCGAATGTCAGTGTTGAAGCCAGATTGCCACCACCCATCACTGTCGATACCAGCGGATTTAAGGATGTCTGCATCAAAGCATTACCAATACCTAATAGAGAGAAGGCTACCAGCATGATGGCAAAAGTCTCTCCAAAGAGGGGCAATAGCAATGACACCACTGTGACAACAAGCGACAGCAGAACAGTCTTCTTGCGTCCTATCTTATTCATCAGCATACCCGTCGGCACACTGAAGATGAGGAACCAGAAGAATACCAGCGACGGGAATACATTTGCTACAGAGTCTGTCAGTGCAAGATCTTCCTTCACGTAGTTGGAGGCAATGCCAACCAAATCCACGAATCCCATGCAGAAGAAGCATAGCATTACGGGGATAAGATAAATAGATTTGTTTTTATTACCCATATTCGTATTTTTCTTAATTCTTAACTCTTAACTCTTAATTCTTAACT
>CAMNHS010000061.1 GCA_946539635.1 uncultured Prevotellaceae bacterium | reverse complement strand
CTGCGCCTGTGGCGAAATTGGTAGACGCGTTAGACTTAGGATCTAATGTCTCACGATGTGCAGGTTCGAGTCCTGTCAGGCGCACAAAAAAGACCAAAGCATTGATGCTTTGGTCTTTTTTTATTGTCAGAGGTCTTTAACCGTTAAACGTTAAACTTTAACCTTTAGAATTAGAACGTAAACCTTGCAGAGAATCGTATGCCTGAGCGGCGGGTGTCGCCAAGATGCATATAGTCAAAGCGATACACATAATCTATATTAAAGATGTTTATGATATTGTGTATGCCTATGACGCCTTCCAGGTATGGTTTTCCTCTGTCGAGGGTGTACATCTTCTTACAGAATGCCATCAGGATGTCGCTATTGGCATTCTGTGGCAGACGAGGGTCGTTCTTGGAGGTGAGCCACCCCCAATAAGCTCTGATACCTACATACTCACGCAACTTAAACTTGCGTACATAGGGTATGAGATTGAATATCTTACCATTCATCTCCCACGACCACAGGAACTGTATGAATCTGTCACTGACGAATTCGGCTATACTACACAGGCGGAAAGAATTGTCATCAGAGACATACGAGAGGTCTGAGGCAGGAGAAAGAAGCAATGGATAAGGTACCTTACACCATTCGGCTCCACACTTGAAGTTGAAGTTCTGAAATCCCCACGAGCCGAGAAACAGACGCTTATATACGCTGAACTCCGTAGAATGGTGGTTATACTGTCCACCCAGAAGATTTTTAATGCCCCAAGTATGGGTAAGACCAATTACTGGCATCTCGTCATTGACAGGCATCTGTCTGTAACGGGTATTATAATATTTTGCCCCAGGAGAATATTCCACTCCTAAATGCAATTCAGTAAGGGTTATCTTTCCATGATGGATAGACTTTACATCAGCAGAGTCTTTACCACTCCATTCTGAAAGAGGCTTAAATACCAGCATACCTGTCGCTTCGTCAATATCATGCTGGATACTTGGCGTCAGACGCCAGCCATTATCGGTTTCATAGGTAAAGGACAGTCGCTGCTGATTATAGAATATCATCTTGCTGTCTTCATACCACTTGAAGGAATGGAAGATGTTATCTTTGTTAATGTTGTGTATATTACGGTCATTGAGGTAACAGATGTCGTAATTGGACTCAAAAGAGATATAGCGACGGGGATACTCTTCAGACGAATAATGCTTTGGATTGAAGGAATACAATACCTTTGCGTCATAGTAATGTTTTTTATAATTAAAGCCAAAGGCATAATATCCCCCAAAGAACCAATGCCTATTGAGGTTTGCTGTTGTCTGGCCGCCAAAGCGCAGACGGAACTTGTCAACATGGTTGCGGGAAATGAGTGACGTTACAGGACCTATATCGAAATAGCTGGGCGTAGAGGTAGGGATATAGTTGTCTATGATGGCCTTCGTAAGCCATGCAAAGGGTCGCAAGAACTTTATATCCATAGCATATCCCAACAATCGTCTGAAGATATCAGGACGTTTTTGTCCGCTACCACCAGCATCCTTGGCATGTACCATCTGACGCCAGAAGGTAGTGTCACGATACTCCGCCTTTGGTTCCATAGTAGTTTTTTCAGGCGTTTTGCCTTTCATCAACTTTGCCGGCACCTTAGTCAGCCCGTGATTATAGAATGTCTCTTCACGGGTAAAGACAGCTCTGCCAAGAGATGGGACAAGGGACAGTTCTGCCAAAACAGAACTCTTGTCAAGTACCCACTGGTCACGAGTGACGGAATCCTTCTTTACCACCAACTTCTTAAACTCCTGACGGATATCGAGGGTATCAATATAGTTTACCATCGACTTATAAGGCAATCCCATACGGATAGAACGTACCTGATGGGTAGAGTCATTGGAAAGCACCATTGTGCCCACAAAGCCTGTATCGAAACGGTCTTTGGGGGAGAAACTATATGTCACCGTGGTGTCATTCACCTCCACCATCCTGATATTATAGTGCGAAGCATTCTTGGGGAAGATAGGAGAATAGAAGCGACGTCCGATGAAACGCATCTGCTCATCACGCACATCGACATCGACAAAGATATCACCCATGACGACACTGATTATCTGTCCAGTATCAAAAATGTCATTGAGGCCAGAACGACGAATGCCCTTAATAACGGTACGACGCTTCTTCTCAAGAGTATCGGTATAGACATCCTTCACCTGTTCCTCAACAATAAGAGGAAGGACTATTTTGTTATTAAGGTCACACTTCTCAACAAAATCTCGCAGCCAAGCGTATTTTTTCACGTATTTTCTGTCGTTGCCAAAAACATCAAGGTCATTTAAAGCCATACGAACCTTTTCATACACCATATTATGGCGCACAATAACCGAATCGTCTTTACCAGCCATAGCATATAATGCCAGAAAGACTAACAGAAATATGGTAAAAATACGTTTAATGGCTGCAAAAGTAATAAAAAAAATATATTTTCTTGTTTGTTTGGGATTTTTTTTTTAATTTTGCGGCTCAATATTATTATTAACGTACACGCATACGCATATGAAAAAGAAAATTCTTCTGACAACAGTAGCTCTATTGCTATCAATTATAGTGATGGCAAAGGGAGGTACTTTCGAGGCAGGCAAGGGAACTTTTCTGCTTAATGGCAAGCCTTTTATCGTAAAAGCTGCAGAGTTGCATTACGCCCGCATCCCACAACCTTATTGGGAGCATCGCATCAAGATGTGTAAGGCTCTTGGCATGAATACTATCTGCATTTACATCTTCTGGAACTACCACGAGGAGACAGAGGGCAACTTTAACTGGAGTGGCGAGAGAAGCGTTGCCGACTTCGTGAAACTATGCCAGAAGAATGGTATGTACGTTATTGTACGCCCTGGACCATACGTCTGCGCTGAATGGGAAATGGGAGGACTGCCTTGGTGGCTGCTGAAGAACAAGGATATCAAGCTGCGCACACAGGATCCTGCTTTCCTCAATCGCGTAAAGGCTTTTGAGGCAGAGGTGGGTAAGCAACTGGCACCACTGACAATACAGAATGGCGGACCTATCATCATGGTACAGGTAGAAAACGAATATGGTTCTTACGACACCAACAAACCTTACGTCAGCGAGATACGCGACTGCCTGCGTTCTGTTGGTTTCGACAAGACAACATTGTTCCAGTGTGACTGGTCAAGCAACTTTGAGCAGAATGCCCTACCCGACCTGCTGTGGACAATGAACTTCGGCACTGGTGCCAACGTATTGGACCAGTTCAAGAAGGTTAAGCAGTTGCGTCCTGATACTCCGATGATGTGTTCAGAATACTGGAGCGGATGGTTTGACGGCTGGGGCCGCGCCCACGAGACACGTCCTGCTGACGCTATGGTAAAGGGTATCGGCACAATGCTTGAGAATGGCATTTCATTCTCATTGTATATGACACACGGCGGTACGAGTTTCGGACACTGGGCAGGCTCTAATGTGCCTGGTTATCAGCCTGACTGCACCAGCTATGATTATGATGCACCAATAGACGAACAGGGAGCCGCAACACCAAAGTATTATGAGTTGCGCGAGTTGCTTCAGAAATATTCTGACACGAAATTGCCATCAGTACCAAAGGCGATGCCAATTGTTTCCTTCCCAGAGGTAACGCTGAAGGCTGTCTCAACACCTGTTGACGAGATAATGGCAAAGCCTGCGATAGAGTCGCACGACATCCAGTCAATGGAACAGTTCGACATGGGTTATGGTAGCATCATGTACACCACCACGATGCCAGCAGTAAAGGCAAATTCATACATCCGCATCAACAATGTTGCCGACTATGCTATCGTCTGCATCGGAAAGAAAAAAATCGGTGAGTTGTATCGTGGCAGCAACAACGAGAACACCCTGATGCTGAAAGAAGATGTTGCAGAAGGTGAAAAACTCTCTATCTTCGTGGAGGCAATGGGACGCATCAACTACTCAAAAGAGATAAATGACCCTAAGGGCATCACGAAGTCTGTAGAAGTATTTGCAAAGGCCGGACAGCACGAGGTGACCTACAACCTGAAGGATTGGAAGATATACCTCTTCCCTGCTGAGACAACATATAACTACGAGGGAACGTTTACTGTCAGCAAGGTGGGCGACACATACCTCGACATGAGTTCATGGGGCAAGGGTATGGTATTCGTCAACGGACATAACATCGGACGTTTCTGGAACGTCGGTCCGCAGCAGACACTTTTCCTACCGGGATGCTGGTTGAAGAAGGGTCAGAACGAGATAAAGGTATATGACATCACAGGTCCTAAGAGCCCTGTTGTTAGCGGAAAGACAAAACCCGTCATCGCTGAACTGCACAAGGAATATCTTCCAAAGGACGCTGTAAAACTAACAAATAACAATAAGAAAGAATCACATCAAAAGAAAGCACAAACAACAGCGGGCAATGATGCTGCCCCAGGAGCAAAATAATTCATTTTAATTATGGCAGATAGATTATATATTTTCGACACCACTCTGAGAGATGGTGAACAGGTTCCAGGATGCCAGCTGAATACAGTAGAAAAGATTCAGGTGGCAAAGCAGTTGGAACAGTTAGGCGTTGACGTCATTGAGGCTGGCTTCCCTATAAGCTCCCCAGGTGATTTCAACTCAGTGATTGAAATTTCAAAGGCTGTTACATGGCCAACGATATGTGCCCTTACACGTGCCGTTGAGAAAGATATCGATTGTGCTGCAGAATCCCTAAAATATGCTAAGCGCAAGCGTATCCACACAGGTATCGGAACTTCTGATTTTCATATCAAGTACAAGTTCAACTCCACCCGTGAGGAAATCATTGAGCGTGCCGTAGCAGCTGTAAAGTATGCAAAGAAGTATGTTGAGGACGTGGAGTTCTATGCGGAGGATGCTGGTCGTACAGACAACGAATACCTCGCAAGAGTTATCGACGCTGTTACGAAGGCTGGTGCTACCGTCTGCAACATTCCTGACACAACAGGTTTCCGTCTTCCAAATGAATATAATGAGAAGATAAAATACCTCTATGAGCATGTTGATGCCTTTGCAGCAGGAAAGAGTATCCTCTCTACCCACTGCCACAACGACCTCGGCATGGCAACTGCAAACACCGTAGCAGGTGTGCTTGGCGGAGCACGTCAGGTAGAGGTTACCATCAACGGTATCGGCGAGCGTGCCGGCAATACCTCACTCGAGGAGATTGCAATGATATTCAAGACTCACCCGGACCTGGGCATTGAGACAAATATCAACACTCGGAAGATATGGCCTACAAGCCGTATGGTAAGTACACTGATGAATATGCCTGTCCAGCCAAACAAGGCTGTCGTAGGAAAGAATGCCTTCGCACACTCTTCTGGTATCCATCAGGACGGTGTACTGAAGAACACTTCTACATACGAGATTATGGATCCGAAGGATGTTGGTATCGATGAGAACAGCATCGTACTCACAGCCCGTTCAGGACGTGCTGCATTGAAGCATCGCCTCTCTGTGCTGGGTATCGAAATGGATCAGGAGCACCTCGACAAGACTTACGAGAAATTCCTTGAGATGGCCGACAAGAAGAAGCAGCTTGGTGACGAAGACCTGCTCGTACTGGCCGGCGTCAGCGCTGATAACAATGAGAACCACGTGAAACTCGAATCGCTGCAGGTTACTTCAGGCAAGGGCGTTACTCCTATCGCTGCCATAAAGCTGAAGATTGCCAACGAGCTGTTTGAGGCAGCCGCTACTGGTAATGGTCCTGTGGATGCTTCTATCAAGGCTCTGAAGAATATTATCCACCGCGAGATGGAGCTGAAGGAGCTGACCATTCAGGCTATCAACAAGGGTTCTGACGACCTGTGTAAGGTTCACATGCAGGTAGAGCACGAGGGCACTCGCTACTACGGATTCGGCTCTAACACAGATATCGTAACGGCATCTGTGGAGGCATATATCGATTGTATAAACAAATTTAAAGTCGCAAAAATATAATGAACACACTTTTTGACAAAATATGGGACTCACACATCGTTCAGGTGGTAGAAGACGGTCCCACACAACTGTATATTGACAGGCTCTATGCTCATGAGGTGACATCGCCACAGGCTTTCGACACCCTTCGTGACAAAGGTATCAAGGTATTCCGTCCTGACCACGTGATAGCAATGCCTGACCACAATACACCTTCTGACCAGCAGGACCACATCGATGACCCTATCGGAAAGAAGCAGGTAGATACCCTGAAGGCTAACTGCGAAGAGTTTGGCATCAAGCACTTCACAATGGGCACAAAGGATAATGGTATCATCCACGTCGTAGGTCCTGAGAAAGGTCTTTCGCTGCCTGGTATGACAATTGTATGCGGTGACTCACACACTTCTACACATGGTGCTGTCGGTGCTCTCGCTATGGGTATCGGTACATCTGAGGTGGCACAGGTATTGGCATCGCAGACTATTCTGCAGTCAAAGCCAAAGTCTATGCGCATCAACATCGAGGGTGAACTGCAGAAGGGTGTAACAGCCAAGGACGTAGCGCTTTATATCATGGCACAGATGACAACATCAGGTGCTACAGGATATGTTGTGGAATATGCCGGTTCTACTATCCGCAACATGAGTATGGAGGGACGTCTGACTCTCTCTAACCTTTCTATCGAGATGGGTTCAAGAGCTGGTATCATCGCTCCTGACGAGACAACGTTTGCATACCTCAAAGGTCGCGAATATGCTCCAAAGGGCGAGGCATGGGACAAGGCTGTCGCTTACTGGAAGACCCTGAAGAGTGACGACAATGCAGTATTTGACAAGGAGGTGACATACAAGGCAGAGGACATTGCTCCACGCATCACATACGGAACAAACCCTGGTGCCGGTATCGCTATCGACGGTACTGTGCCAACTCTCGATTCTGTTTCTGCAGAAGAGGCTGCACAGTTGAAGAGTCAGCTCGACTATATGCAGTTTGCTCCGGGTGAGAAGCTGGAGGGCAAGCCTGTAGATTACGTCTTCCTCGGTGCTTGTACCAATGGTCGCATAGAAGACTTCCGCGCTTTTGCTTCAATAGTAAAAGGTAAGAAGAAGGCTGACAGCGTTGTAGCTTGGCTCGTGCCTGGTTCTTGGCTCGTACGCCAGCAGATTATCGACGAGGGCATTGACAAGATTCTTGAGGAGGCCGGCTTCGAACTGCGTCTGCCATCATGCTCTGCTTGTCTGGCAATGAATCCGGACAAGGTGCCTGCAGGAAAGCTGGCTATCTCTACTTCCAACCGTAACTTCGTAGGACGTCAGGGACCTGGTGCCCGCACCATCCTTGCAAGTCCGCTGACAGTTGCTGCAAGTGCTATAACAGGCGTCATTACTGACCCAAGAAAAGTTTAAAGTTTAGAGTTTAAAGTTTAAAGACTTTTAAAACAATGGCAAAACAGAAATTCAACATAATCAAGTCAACTTGTATTCCTATCGAGATTGACAACTGTAATACGGATCTCATCATCCCAGCACGCTATCTGGCATTCACCACACGTGATCCGAAGTTTTTTGGTGATGCTTTCATGCACGACCTGCGCTATGATGCTAACGACAAGCCAGTGGCTGATTTCGTCATGAACCAGCCTGAATACAGCGAGGCACCTCATGAGGGTGTTCACGAAATCATCGTCGGTGGTAAGAACTGGGGCTCCGGTTCTTCTCGTGAGCATGCTGCATGGGCTATAGCAGGATATGGTGTTCGCGTGGTTATATCTTCATCATTTGCCGATATCCACCGCAACAACCTCCTCAACTGCTTCGTGCTGCCAGTAATAGTAACTCCAGAGTTTCAGGCAGAGCTCTTTGCAAGCATAAAGAGCAACCCCCAGACCGTTGTGACGGTAGATGTACCAAACCAGACCGTTACCAACGAGGCAACCGGCAAGAGCGAGAAGTTTGAAATCAACGGCTACAAGAAGTATTGCCTCATGAATGCC
>CAMNHS010000060.1 GCA_946539635.1 uncultured Prevotellaceae bacterium | reverse complement strand
GTGATACCTGGTGACTATGTTACAACAGAGGATGGTACTGGTATCGTACATATTGCTCCAACCTTTGGTGCTGATGATGCTAAAGTTGCAAAAGATGCTGGTGTGCCTGCTCTCTTCATTGTTGATAAGGCTGGAGATACTCGTCCTATGGTAGATTTCCAAGGAAAGTATTTCGTAAAGGAAGACATACAGCCTGAGTTCCTCGAGATGTGTGTCAACGAATCTTACTGGAAGCACTCAGGGGCTTACGTGAAGAATGCATACGACCCCAAATATAATGTAAACGGATATGACGAGAAGGCTGCAAACAAGGATATGGACCTTAACGTCATCCTGTGTCTTGAGATGAAGGAAGAGGGTACTGCTTTCAAGATTGAGAAGCATGTCCACAATTATCCTCACTGCTGGCGTACAGATAAGCCTGTGCTCTATTATCCTCTTGACTCTTGGTTTATACGTTCTACTGCAAAGAAGGATCGTATGTTTGACCTTAACCAGACAATCAACTGGCATCCACAGTCAACAGGAACAGGCCGCTTTGGCAAGTGGCTCGAAAACCTCAACGACTGGAACCTCTCACGTTCACGTTATTGGGGAACTCCATTGCCTATCTGGCGCAACAAAGATACCAAGGAAGAGATTTGTATTGGTTCACTGGAAGAACTCTATAACGAAATAGAAAAGGCTGTGAAGGCTGGTGTGATGGAGTCTAATATCCTCAAGGACAAGGGCTTCGTTCCTGGTGATATGTCAAAGGAAAACTATGACAGAATAGATATCCACCGCCCATACGTTGACTATATCAAACTGGTATCTGACAAGGGAACTGTCCTCACTCGTGAGACAGACCTTATCGATGTTTGGTTCGACTCTGGGGCTATGCCATACGCACAGATACACTATCCTTTCGAGAATAAGGAACTGATAGATAATGGTAAGGCATTCCCTGCAGACTTTATTGCAGAAGGTGTTGACCAGACACGTGGATGGTTTTTTACTCTGCATGCTATTGGTACTATGGTATTCGACTCTGTGGCATTCAAGAATGTTATCTCAAATGGTCTTGTGCTCGACAAGAATGGAATCAAGATGAGTAAGCGTCTGGGTAATGTCATCAATCCTTTTGATTGCATCAACACCTATGGTGCTGACGCAGTACGTTGGTATATGACCAGCAACTCTTCTCCTTGGGATAACCTGTCCTTCGACCTCGATGGTGTGAAAGAGGTGACATCAAGCTTCTTCATCAAGCTTTATCAGGCATACTCTTTCTTCACACTCTATGCTAACGTTGATGGCTTTGAGTATAAGGAGGAGGACATCGAATACAGCAAACGTCCTGACTTCGACAGATGGCTGCTGTCAGAACTGAATTCTCTTGTGAAAGAGGTTGATAAGTACCTCGCTGACTATGACGTTACTCCTGCAGTACGCCTGATACAGAGTTTTGTTATCGATAAACTTTCTAACTGGTATATACGTCTTAACAAGAAACGCTTCTGGGGTAATGAGGCAAGCGAGGACAAGAGAAGTGCTTATCAGACTCTCTATACCTGTCTGGATACTCTTGCTCGTATCATGGCTCCTGTAGCACCTTTCTATGCTGACGAGTTGTTTATGAGTCTTAATGAGGTGACAAAGAAGGATACTTCTCTCTCTGTTCATCTGGCAAAATTCCCAGAGGCAAACGAGGCATATATTGACAGCGAATTGGAAGAGGCTATGCAACTGGCTATGCAGGTAACATCTATGGTGCTCTCTCTGCGTAAGAAGGTGAAGATTCCTGTAATACAGGCTCTGCAGACAATATCGCTCCCTGTTACAGACCCAGAAGTCAAGGCTGCCATAGAGCGCATGAAGTCTGTTATTCTGGCTGAGACAAATGTGAAGGAACTCAACTTCATCGAGGATGGTGCTGGAATACAGCTCGTGAAGAAGGTGAAGTGTAACTTCCGCACTATGGGTAAGAAGTTCGGCAAGCTGATGAAGGATGTCAATAATGCTGTTATGGCTATGACACAGGAACAGATTGCCGAGCTGGAGAACAATGGTACAGTAGTCCTTGTTGCAGCAGGTGAGAATGTCACAATAGAAAAGGAAGATGTAGAGATAATCTCTGAGGATATCCCAGGATGGACCATTGCTCAGGAAGGTACTATAACAGTAGCCCTCGACATCGAGATAACTCCTGAACTGAAGAATGAGGGTATGGCACGCCTTATCATCAAGCGCATCCAGGCTATGAGAAAGGATTCTCAGTTCGAGATAACTGACAGAATAGATGTAGTGATTGAAGAGAATGACGACCTGAAGAAGGCTGTCGAGACCTTTAAGGAACACATCGCTTCTCAGGTGCTTGCAAACACTCTTGTAATAGGCAATGCCAACGAGGGCTCTGAACAGGACTTTGGAGATTTTAAAGCAAAGATATTTATCAAAAAGAATTAATTTTATTTATTAACTTAACCATAATCATAATAACTATGGCTGAAATGAAGAAACGCTACAGCGATGAAGAACTCGAGGAGTTCAAACAAATCATCAATGAGAAATTAGAGCGCGCAAACCAAGACTATCAGGACATGATGCGTGCATTGCGTAATGATGAAGGAAATGATGTCGCAGACACATCTCCTACATACAAAATCCTTGAGGAGGGTGCTGTAACCCAGAACAAGCAGGAACTGCTCGTATTGGCACAGCGTCAGCAGAAGTTCATCAAGGGTCTGGAGCAGGCTTTGGTACGCATCCAGAACAAGACATACGGCATCGACCGCATGACAGGTGAATTGATTCCAAAGGAGCGCCTCCGCCTGGTACCACATGCTACTCTCTCAGTAGAATCAAAAGAGAAGAACAAGAGAAACCATTGAACATTTTCGTTAAGCAAAATATAAGAAAAGGGCTCCTATACGCACTTTTCGTTGCACTGCTTCTCTTTATTGACCAGGCCATAAAGCTATGGGTCAAGAATAATATGTGTCTGCATGAGAGCATTCGCATAACAGACTGGTTCTTTATATCATACATCGAAAACAATGGTATGGCATTCGGTATGACATTTATTCCGAAATATGCATTGACATTGTTCCGATTGTTAGCGAGCCTATACATTATATATTATTTAGGACGCGAGATATGTCGTAATGCCAGAACTGTATGGCTGATATGCCTCTCTATGATACTGGCAGGAGCAGTAGGCAATCTAATAGACTGTATGTTCTACGGAATATACTTCCACGAGGCGCCGTTTATGCAGGGTAGGGTAGTGGACATGTTCTATTTCCCTCTCATCGTAACGACATACCCAGAGTGGTTTCCTTTATGGGGTGGGGAGCCCTTCATATTCTTCTCTCCTATATTCAACTTCGCTGACGCATGCATATCTGTTGCAGTAGTAATGTTAATATTGTTCTGTCGTCCGGAGATTGAAAAGTTGAGAAATTAATAACAATGCTGAAATGAAGAGACTATTTCATACTCTTACCATTTGCACATTGACTGTACTGTTGTCTGTTATGACATCATGTGCTCCATCACTACCTGATGGCGTGCTGTCGAGTAAAGAGATGGAAGATGTGCTCTTCGATTTTCACTTAGCACAGGCATTATATGAAACACGAGAGTTCTATTCCACAGAGTCTGACATAATGGCTTTACGTGCAAACGTCCTGAAGAAACACGGATTGACACAGGAGGAATGGGATTATTCTATATCATATTATTGCCAACATGCTGACGAGCTGCATAAGATATACATAAATCTTGCAGACAGAGTAGAGAGAAATGTTATTGCCTTGGGTGGCAAGTCAGAAGGAATGCAAGGAGAAGAAGCTGACACAGCAAATGTATGGAAGGGTAGTTCTGACATCTTGCTGATGCAACAGCCACCATATAATGTGTGGTCGTATGACATAGCTCCTGACTCCACATTCCAGGATGGTGATAATATATCACTGCAGTGTGATACTAAATTCATCTTTCAGGATGGATTCAAGTCATTGTCAATCATAATGGTGGTGACATTCAGCAATGATAGCATCTCCACAATGACGACAACTTTAAATCATGACGGACATGGTATAATAACACTCAATAATGAGAAGGACAGGTTGCACATAAAGAATATAAAGGGCTTCTTTATGCTAACCAAAAACCTTGATGCTGTGACAACAAACCAAACATCAACAACATTGAGGCTTGTTTCTATACGAAACATAAAACTGCTGCACCTGCATACCAATCCGCCACCACCTCCTGCTCCAGAACCAACAGACAGCACAAAGACTGATTCTGTTCCTCCACCCCAGCAGGAAATACCTCCAAGCCCTCAAAATTAACTTTGAATTGTCAACTATCAATTATCAATTGTCAATTATAAAAAAAATGGCAAAGAAAAAAGAAGAAACAAAAGATTTGTTCGAAACACCTGTAACAGAAGATGTAGCAGCTGTTGAACCACCAAAGAAGAAGCGTGGCAGACCAAGCAAAGCAGAGCTTGCTGCACGTGAAGAGGCTGCAAAGGCCGCCGCTGAGCAGGAACAACCTGTTCAGGAAGCACCTGCGGCTGAAGAGATGGCAACAACAGAAGAAACACCTATGGATTATACAATGGCACCTGCTGAAGCAGAAATGGTACCAGAATCTGAGATGATGGATAATCCGCAGGATGAATTCGGATTTTGGGAAGGTGACCCAGGTGATGGAACAGATTTCATCATAGTTCAAGATATACCAGTGGAAGATAATGGAGCCATACCTTATTATGATATGTTCGATAATGCTCAGACTGGTGAGAGCTATGACTACGAAGGTAAAGGCAACGCTAATTCCAATAGCAATAACTTCGAATTCAAAGACCTCATCCCTGCCAGTGGTGTTCTCGAGATAACAACTGAAGGATATGGCTTCCTACGCTCCAGCGATTATAACTATCTTGCTTCGCCTGATGATATATATGTCACAGCACAGCAGATAAAGCGCTATACGCTGAAGACTGGCGATGTAGTAGAATGCTTTGTACGCCCACCAAAGAGCAACAAGAAGTATTTCATCCTGACATCAGTGAATACTATCAATGGTCGTGAACCTCATGAGGTGCGCGAGCGTATCTCTTTCGAGAATCTCACCCCTCTCTTCCCAGAAGAGAAGTTCGACCTTACCAGCGATGCCAAAACAAGAAACATCTCTACACGTATTGTTGACCTCTTTGCACCAATCGGTAAGGGACAACGTTCTCTCATCGTGGCACAGCCAAAGACTGGTAAGACAATACTTCTGAAGGATATCGCTAACGCTATCGCAGCAAACCATCCTGAGGCATATATCATGATACTCCTTATCGATGAACGTCCAGAGGAGGTAACAGATATGGCTCGTACCGTAAATGCTGAGGTTATAGCATCTACTTTTGATGAACCTGCTGACAGACATGTTAAGATTGCCGGCTTGGTACTCGAGAAGGCTAAACGTCTGACTGAATGTGGACACGATGTTGTGATATTCCTCGATTCTATAACACGTCTTGCACGTGCTTATAATACTGTTGCACCTGCTTCAGGAAAGATTCTTACTGGTGGTGTTGATTCTAATGCTCTGCAGAAGCCAAAGCGTTTCTTTGGTGCTGCACGAAACATCGAAAATGGTGGTTCACTGACTATCATAGCAACAGCATTGACAGATACTGGCTCAAAGATGGATGAGGTGATATTTGAGGAGTTCAAAGGAACTGGTAACTCTGAATTACAGCTCGACCGTCAGTTGGCTAATAAGCGTATCTATCCTGCTGTAAACCTTGTACAGTCAAGCACTCGTCGTGATGACCTGTTGCAGGATGAGACTACACGAAACAGAATGTGGATACTGCGTAAGCATATTGCTGATATGAATGCCATAGAGGCTATGAACGAAATTCATAATCTCATGCAACGTACACATGATAATGACGAATTCTTAATGGGAATGAATAAATGAGCATAAGTAAAACTCGACATGTCCTCGTAGATGTTGCTCGACAACTCTTCGCAAAGAATGGGGTAGAGCGCACCACAATGAATGACATAGCTATTGCTTCTGGTAAAGGAAGACGTACTCTTTACACCTATTTTAACAGTAAAGAGGAAATATATGCTGCTGTCATAGAGTCAGAACTAGAACGCCTGTCTGATAAACTTGATGAGGTGGCCGAGAAGAAAATGCGCCCCCAAGAGAAGATTATCGAGGTGATTTATACTCATCTGTCACAGATTCGTGAGACAGTTGTCCGTAATGGTAATCTGCGTGCTGAATTCTTCCGTAACATCTGGATGGTAGAAAAGGTACGTAAGAAGTTCGATGCTGACGAGATAGCTTTGTTCAGAAAAGTGTATGCTGAGGGCAAGGCCAGTGGTGAATTTGATATCGAAAATATTGATATTGTGGCAGATATAACACACTATTGTATAAAAGGTCTCGAGGTGCCATATATCTACGGACGATTGGGTAGGGGACTTACACTCGATTCCTCACGACCATTGGTGGCGAAATTCGTATATGGTGCTCTATGCCGCTCCAGCGATGCCAATAAGAAATCTCTTGATGATTTTGATAAGTTGGAAGGTATGGATGGTTTTGAAAATACAGAAACAAATAATTTTTAATTTATAATTAATAATTAATAAAGGTATAAAACTATGGGATTACTAACAGGTAAAACAGCCCTCATTACAGGTGCTGCACGTGGCATTGGCAAGGCCGTTGCTACGAAGTTTGCTCAAGAAGGTGCCAACATCGCTATCACAGATTTGGTTCTTAACGATGATATGGCAGCAACTCTCGAAGCTACATGCAAGGAGATTGAAGCAATTGGCGTAAAGTGTAAGGGATATGCAGGAAATGCAGCTGACTTTGCAGAGACAGAGGCTGTTGTAGCAAAGATAAAGGAAGATTTTGGTACTATCGACGTATTGGTTAACAATGCTGGTATCACAAAGGACGGCCTGATGCTTCGTATGTCAGAGGCTCAGTGGGATGCTGTACTCAACGTAAATCTTAAGTCTGCATTCAACTTCATCCATGCTTGCGCTCCAATAATGCTGCGTCAACGTGGTGGTTCTATCATTAATATGTCATCTGTTGTTGGTGTACATGGTAATGCCGGACAGTGTAACTACTCAGCATCTAAGGCTGGTATGATAGGTCTTGCAAAGTCTATTGCTCAGGAACTTGGTCCAAAGGGCATCCGTGCTAATGCTGTAGCACCAGGATTCATCGAGACTGCTATGACAGCACAGCTGCCAGAGGAAATACGTGCTGACTGGATGAAGAAGATTCCTCTGCGTCGCGGTGGACAGGTTGAGGATATCGCTAACGTATGTCTCTTCCTGGCTTCTGATATGTCAAGCTACGTGTCTGGACAGGTAATTCAGACAGATGGTGGTATGAATATGTAAAATTATGATAAATAGAAATGGAGGTCCTTTACGAAGACAACCATATTATCATTGTATATAAGGAGAGTGGGGAAATCGTCCAAGGAGACAAAACTGGCGATATCCCTCTCTCTGATACAGTGAAAGCCTGGATCAAGGTGACTCACAATAAGCCCTCAAATGTATTCCTGGGCGTTGTGCATCGTCTTGACAGACCAGCACAAGGTATCGTTGTCTTTGCAAAAACATCCAAGGCTTTGGCAAGGCTGAATAAAATGTTTGCTACTCAAGAGGTTCATAAAACATATTGGGTGTTAACAGAAAATTTGCCACAAGAAGAAAATTCTGACGGAAATTTTCATTTCCTGCGTAATTGGCTTGTACGTAACGAAAAACAAAATAAAAGCTATGCGTATGATTTAGAGAGAGCGAATTCAAAAGAAGCAATCCTGGAATACAGAATTCTGGCATCAGGAAAAAAATACCATCTGCTGGAAGTAAAACTGCACACAGGACGACATCACCAGATAAGGTGTCAGTTGGCTCACATTGGTTGTCCAATCAAAGGCGACTTGAAATACGGAGCCAAACGCTCCAATCCTGACGGAAGTATTTCGTTATTAGCACGTAAAATAGAATTTGAACATCCCGTTTCTCATGAGAGAATATCAGTAGAATCACCATTACCAAAACTGTTCTCGGAAATTTACCACTCTTA
>CAMNHS010000059.1 GCA_946539635.1 uncultured Prevotellaceae bacterium | reverse complement strand
TATACGATTGTTTTTGTGTTTTTTTAATTACTTTTGCACCCGAAATGACAATTTTTGGGTAAATTTATGTGGATTATATTAGCCTTTCTCTCGGCTGCGCTGTTGGGATTTTATGATGTCTTCAAGAAAGAGTCTCTTAAGGGTAATGCAGTTATTCCGGTACTGCTGCTGAACACACTATTCTCTTCACTCATATTCCTGCCTTTCATAGTTCTCTCTTCCCAGAACATGATTGGCGAGGGCAGCATGTTCTATTGCGCCCCCTTCCAGTGGGAGGAGCAGAAATATATCATACTGAAGTCGGTAATAGTGCTGACATCATGGCTGCTGGCTTATTTCGGACTAAAACATCTGCCGCTAACCATCGTCGGTCCTATCAATGCCACCCGTCCTGTTATGGTGCTCATTGGTGCCATGATAATCTTTGCCGAACAACTGAACCTGTGGCAGTGGGCCGGTGTCATAGTGGCGCTGTTAGGCATAGAACTCCTGAAACACACATCCAAGAAGGAAGGTATCAGCTGGGCTCGCAACAAGTGGATATACTTTGTTATTCTTGCCAATGTTGTGGGAGCCATTTCCGGCCTTTATGACAAATATCTCATGGCATCTCCCGACAATGGCGGCGTAGGGCTTAACAAGATGGCGGTGCAGTCGTGGTATAACATTTATCAGTTCTTCATGATGGCAGCGATGCTATTGTTCCTGTGGTGGCCTACACGTAAGAAGACGACGCCTTTCCATTGGCATTGGGGCATTCCGCTGATAAGCATTTTCCTCTCCTGTGCCGACTTCGTGTATTTCTATGCCCTCGGACTCGATGGTGCCATGATAAGTATTGTCTCCATGATACGCAGGGGAAGTGTTATTGTCAGTTTCCTGTGTGGTGCCGTTATTCTCCACGAGAAGAATCTCCGTGCAAAGGCGGTTGACCTCCTCCTTGTCATCCTCTCGATGGTGCTGCTGTACTTCGGAAGCAAGTAGGGACCCCATCCCGACCTTCCCGAGGGAAGGAAATAGTTGAGAGTTTAAGAGTTCAATGTTCAATAAAATAAAGTATGAACGGATTAGTATTAGAAGGCGGTGGCCTAAGAGGAATGTTTACCAGCGGCGTGCTGGATGCGTTTGATGAAGCAGGGCTGAAGTTTGATGGCATCATCGGGGTGTCGGCCGGTGCTTTGTTTGGCGTGAACTATAAGTCCCGCCAAAGGGGACGCGCATTGAGGTATAATCTCGCTATGCGCAACGAACCACGTTACATGGGATGGAAATGCCTGCTGAAAACGCGAAACATAGTGTCGCCAGATTTCTCGTATCACGTTCTGCCATTCGAGATAGACATCTTCGACAAGGAGACGTTTGATGCTAATCCGACAGATTTCTGGATGGTCTGCACAGATATTCTGACAGGTCAGCCAGTGTATCACAAGATGCAGGAATTCAATCACCACGAAATGGAGTGGTGCAGGGCAACAGCATCAATGCCTGTGGTATCAACACCCGTGGAGATAGACGGCTATACGCTGTTGGACGGAGGTATGATAGATGCTATTCCGCTGAAGAAATTCCAGGAGATGGGGTATGACAGGAATATCGTTGTTCTGACGCAGCCAAGGGATTATTTCAAGAAGAAGATGAAGATAACGTGGCTGATAAAACTGCTGAGCAAGAAATATCCGATGGTGGGAAAGATAATGGAGAGAAGACACCTGATGTATAATGAGGAACTGGAGTATATTGCGCAGGAAGAGAAGAAGGGCAATACCCTCATCGTAGCTCCAGACCAGCCTCTCGGCATTGGTCGCACGGAGATGAGCGAGAAGAAAATCAAGGCTGTTTATCAGATGGGGTATGAGAAAGGTAAAAGTTTTTTGTCAGATCCTCGTACCAGGGAGTTCTTTGAGGTCTAAGGTCTAAGGCATTTTGACATTTGACCTTTGACTTTTGACCTTTGACCATGAGAGTCTGCGTTTCACTCTCAATAGGGGCTGAATGTCTCCTTATATATATTACGATGCGTTTGGGGGCTTTCTTTTCCGTCGTGCGGATAAATATCTTCTTTACGATAAACATATTGGCATAGGCACATTCAGACTCTATGCGTGAGAGGGCAGAGGAGGGGAGAATAAGTGTCAATGTGCCATCGTCGGTAAGCAGTTGCTTGCTGCAGGAAATAAGTTCAGAAAAGGGTAGGGAGGATGTATGTCTGGCATCGTTGCGTGACTTGTCGGGACAATTTATGTTTTCCTCAAAATATGGCGGATTGCTGATGATAGAGTCAAAGCAGTCAGCATGGGTCGAAGCAAAATCTTTCAGCGATGTATGCACAACCTTTATTCGCCCAGAGAAAGGACTGTCGGCAACATTCTCCGTAGCCTGTTGGCAGGCATCATCATCAATGTCTATTGCGGTAATAAGGGCATCAGGAAAACGTTGTGCCATCATGAGCGCACACAGACCTGTTCCTGTACCAATATCAAGGGCACTCTTTCCCCCAGTCGCCAATGCTCCGAGCAATACACCATCCGTCCCAACCTTCATGGCACACTTGTCATGACGGACATAAAACTGCTGAAATTGAAAACCGAGGCTCATGGAGATAAACTTAATCCTACTTCTTTGGATGCAAAAGTACAAAAAAAATGGTTAAGTGAGAAGAAAGCAATACAATTCTTTCCTGGAATATGAAAAATTCCCCCGATTCTCTATTAGAAATGCAAATAAATGGTAGCATTATAAAGGATTGTTCTTTCGGACTTCTTCCGGAGTTCTTTCGGAGTCTGATTTTTTTTTCGCAAAAAATTTTTTTCAAATTTTCTTGCACGATAAAAAAATAATCCTTATCTTTGCAACCGGATTAAGCCAGTTCGCGTGTTCAAACCTCATACGAGATGTAGAACACGAGGGAAATGGGCAAGGACGTTGCCTTCGGGCGAAGATGCTACGTTATAAAAAAGGAAAGTCTATTTTCTATTTGCATAACTTAAACGCATCATTGACATATTGGAATGAGCCTTTAACTGTATAAGGGCGAGGCTCGGAAAGGACGTTTTCTAACGTTACTGCTCTGTAAGTTCAAACTTCGCAACTTTGAAACCAAGTACAGACGTAATGCAACAGAAGCGTTCGCGTGGGTAGATTATATACCTGCATGATACTTTGCTTTCGTTGATTGTAAAGGCATGTATGGTTGTTATAGTCGCTTGGCGTGGGCTGGCTTGCGTTGCTTATTCTTACCTGGGGGCAATGCGAAGGCCTGAACTTTGGAATAAGCACGGAGGAAATAACTCCCATGTCTTTTTTATTTCCAGACCTAAATAAAATTATTAACGCTGAATTTGGGGGACAGGATGCATTTTTATTATCACTTATTATGAAAAAAAGTTATTTTTTGACCTATTTCCTTGCCATGGTTATGGCAATGGGAATGTTTAGCTGTAGCAGCAGTAACGATGATGGCGGTTCGTCAGATGATGCGTCCAAAAATTCTATTGCAGGTGTCTATAACATTGACAGTTACACATTGACATTCTATGACAATAGTACTTTTGCAGCAAAGGACAATGCAAGTGGCAAGAACTATTCAGGTGCATATACCTATAATGCTCCTGATTTGATATTGTCTGGTGTTGTTGCGACAAGAGCCTTTTCTTTAGAAGAGGGTAAGGTCTATAGCTTCAGTGTCGCTCGTAGCGGAAATAACCTGACCTTGACAAATAAGGAGACAGGAGAGGTGGTAACACTGACCTATGTTTCTGCTGCACCTGCAAGTGATGGTCAGTTGACACCAGACGAAGAGAAAGCATACATTGAAACAACTGCCCGTATGTTGGAAACCTATTTCGTTGCCAATGAATGGCAGGTATTAACTGATGTCGCAAAAGAGTTACAAGATGTAAATGCTGACAGCCTTGAAATTTATGCTGAAGAGTTTATACAGCGTACAATAACAGGCTATAACAAGTATGGCTATCAATATAACAATGGTCTCGGTCAGATAATATCATATATCAGCATTCAGAATTATGTTGACAAACTGATTCTTGTATCTCAGGCACATGGACAATTCAAGGCTTCTTATGGTGGAAAATGGGGAAAAGTAGGCTCAGATGCAGGTTTGAAGTTTACATATACTGACAAGAGTGGTGCTGTATGGGAGGCAAGTGCTACATATAGCGGCAGTACAGGTAAGATTAGAATTGACGAATGGAAAGAAAAATATGGACAATCAATAGGCAGTGTAGACTTCGATGAAACAAATGCTTCAAAATATGAATATAGCAAAGAAAATCTGCTGATTGACGTTCCTACACAGGTTACAGCTGTTCTTACACGCAATGGTGAAGTTAAGATGCAGACAACGGTTAACATCAGCAAGTTCCAAAACGCTACTGACGAACATAACCAACTGTCATTCATGGGACAGGCAGCAGGCACAGTTGACGTAATGATACAGCCTACTGGAGAACCATTCTATGTACATACAGACTTTGATTATGTCAATGGAAACGGCAGTACTGTTAACACTCTCATAAAGAGAGGCGCTACAGAATTGGTAAAAGTGGCAGCTAATGCTACGCCATCTGCTTCAGGAGCAAGGAAGATGGACAACGTAACCAATGCCTCTGCTGTTGTAACTGCTCTGAACAGGTTGACGGTTCGCATGACTGCTACTGATGGCAAGAGTGTGGCTGATGCTTATCAGAATGCTGACAAGAGAGACAATCGTTATAATGAAGAGTATGTCAAGAATTGTGCTGCAACAATCAATAATGGTGTAAGCGCTTATATCACTAACGGTCCAGCAAGTACCATAAATCAGGGTACCTTGAGAGTGGCTGTCAAGAGCAAGAGTGACTATAATGGCAATCGTTATGAGCTTTATCCTACCCTTAACTTTGCTGAAGGCTCAAGCTATGCTTTTGAGGATTATTTCACAGAGGCATACTTCAAGACTGTCATAGACTATGCTAAGCAGTTGGGCAAGGATTTTGAAAGAATGATTAAGAAATAAAAAGTGAGAAGATCACTTATTACATATATGCTACTCATTTTGGTGGGTATGCTATATGGACAGAACAGGTCGGGTGACAACAAGAGTGTGTCACTCGACTCTGTTGTTGTAGTAGGAAATACGCATGGGACAAATCTCAGGAAATCCCAAGATGGCACAATGTACTGGAATCTGCGTATGATGAATGACCTGCCAAAAATTCTTGGTAATGCTGACCCGTTGCACTATTCGCAGATGCTTCCGGGAATCTCAACAAATGGTGAGTATGATGCAGGCCTGCATGTTATGGGATGCGATAATGGACATAATAGAATATCTATAGATGGAACTCCATTATATGGTGCCTCTCACATATTAGGACTTTTTTCTATCTTTAATGCAGCTCATTTTCAGCAAATGGTGATTAAGAAAATACCAAATGCTTCTTCTGCCGATTATCTTGGAGCTGAGCTGACAATGCAGACGCATTATGAGCCGACGGACTCCTTTACAGGAGAGGTGGCTGTAGGCTTGATATCATCACAAGGAACATTCAGAATTCCTGTAACAAAAAGCTCAGAACTGGCTGTTTCGTTGAGAAAATGTTATCTGAACCTGCTGTATGGCCCATTGTTACATGATCAAGATGCAAAGTTAAAGTATTCCTTCTACGATGCAAATGTGACATACAATCACCGTATTAATGAGAATAATCGTCTATTATTTAATTTCTATATGGGTAATGATGATGCTAACATGACAGAGGAGAGGATGATGTCTGATATGAATGTAAAATGGGACAATTTAATGACCTCTTTGAGATGGGAACATGATAAAGATGAGGTAGAGATATCAAATAATTTCTATTATACTCAGAATAAAGCAAAGGGTTCTTTAGATATGATGTCGTTGGCTGTAGAGTTACCTTCTTCTATATCAGAATTCGGAAACAGATTTGCTGTATCGTGGGGGAATTGGAAATCGGGCGTAGATATGTCTTTGTATAGGATTCAGCCACAAATACCAAATATAAAGAGCACATTCTACAACGTACAACTTGACATAGACAAGACAACATCCTTTTTGGGTACGGTGTATGTTGATAAAAGCTGGAGGATAAATAAAGCAGTAAGTGCGATAACAGGCATGCGGGGGGCTTGGTATCACAATGGGGCAAAAAACTATTGGCACATATCTCCTTCTGCGAGCATTTCGTATACTCCTAACAAAAGATTTGACATCTCATTGAGCTATTCCCTGCGTCGTCAGTATCTCATACAGACAGGAATGTCATCAATAAATACACCATTAGAATTTTGGCTGAGTGCAGGAACGTATGGCATAGAGCCGCAGTTGGGACATAATCTTATATTGAACACAAGGTACAGGTTACCTAACGGAGCATATTCAATATCTTTCGAGGCATACACAAAATGGTTGAAAAACCAGACAGAATACAATGGAACTATATATTCTTTTGTAGCGACTGACTATGACATTAGTTCTGTGCTACTACACGGTAAAGGACATAATTACGGATTTAACCTTATGTTGACTAAGGATAAAGGATGGTTGACAGGATGGATTGCCTACGCATATAGTCGTGCTATGCGGACATATAATACGGAACTCTTGAATGGAACATTTCCTTCATCACACGAAAGACCACATGAACTTAACAGTGTGTTGACTTTCCACATAGGCAAAAAGTGGGATATCGGATTTACGTGCGTTTTCGCATCAGGAACGCCTTTTACAGCTCCTAAGATGTTCTATATAATGAATAGAAATATTGTGTCGGAATATGCAGAGCACAATGCCAACCGTTTGCGACCATATTTTAGACTTGATGGTTCTGTTAATTATCATTTCAATTCAACTCGATATATTCATGAACATGGGCTAAACCTTTCTGTCTATAATATGACAGCACAAGAAAATGACCTGTTCTACTACATGGATTTTTCTGGATGGAGTTATGAATATAAAAGGACGTCCTTTTTTATGAAGGTATTGCCATCAATAAGTTACTATATGAAATTTTAGGATAATATGAGAAAAAGTGCGTGTTGCGTAATTATTCTTCTTGCGACAATCATTATATGTGCTTGTTCAGATGATTATATAGCAGAGTCTAATGGAGAGGAATTAATTGTAGAAGGATGGATTAAAGAGGGAGAAAGGCCAGTAGTTATGTTGACGACCTCAATAGAGGTTGATATGAATGCCCATAGTATTGATGACCTGTATAACCATATAGGAAGCTGGGGACGCGTCGTTGTCTCAGATGGTGAGAAATCGGTCGTGTTGACAGGCCAGTACGACTTTGATTATTACCCTCCATACATATATACGACAACAGACATAAAGGGAGAGACGGGAAAGGTTTACACCCTTGATGTCGTTTATAACAAACACCATGCAATGGCCTCAACCACGATACCGCCGTCAGTAAAAGTTGATAGTATTACGCAAACGCGAGTAGAGAATAACGATACGTTATGGACTCTGCAGGCACATTTTACTGCTCCTGGTGGAAAATGTTATTATAGCCTTTTCGATAAGATTGGTGCCAACGAGCAGCAGTTCATAAAATGCGATGTAGGAACATTTGACAATTCTGCCGTTAATCCTGATATGACTAAGCCGATGAGGGTAACATATCCCGTCTATAGGACAAAGACGCTGGACGATTATTACGGTGTGACAGAATATTTTGTCGAGGGTGACACCGTTTGTGTAGAATTGTGTACAATGGACAGTACTTCATTTAATATATGGCAGGACTACCAGAATATCATATCCTTGTCAGGAAATATGTTCGTACCATATTCTCGTAGTCTAAGGACTAATGTCACCGGGGGACACGGATACTGGTGCGGATATGGCAAGAGCCAGTTGTGGAGTATAATAGGACGCAAATGATTTTGTATGAATAACGAAGGAAATTTTACGGCAGTGCAGTGGAAAACTTCTTCCGGTGCACTGTAGGAATTTTTCCAGTGCACTCTAATTATTTTTGTCAGGTATTGTTTTTTAGTCTTTTTCGAAGATACCAAACTTGTTGTTGGCGGATTCCTTCATGCGGGCTGTTGCTCCCTCGAAAACGATTTTTTCTACGGAAGAATTTTTGCGCATTGGCGGACGAACAAAATATTAGAGATTTATGGTTTAACTCCGAATGATCTCCGAAAGA
>CAMNHS010000058.1 GCA_946539635.1 uncultured Prevotellaceae bacterium | reverse complement strand
CTCTCAGCACGACGGTTTTCAAGACCGTTGTAATCGACCACTCTACCATCTCTCCGAACGTCTTGTTTTGACGGCTTTTGGTCTGAAAAGCGGTGCAAAGGTAATATATTTTTTTGTTATATGCAAATTTTTTTTGATTTTTTTCTATAAAATCTTCACAAAGTCCCAAGAATCTGCATGTGTACATTTATTTCAGGCCACTTAGTATGCAACGATAGCATTCTTCACGGAGGGCATCGGAATTGTCGAGATAGATGGGCTTATGGATGGTGAGGGTGAGTTTATTACGCTTTATAAAGTTCACCTTCTTACCTTTTGGAAGTATCACATAGCTGCCATTGATAGTCATCGGTACAACAGGGATATGCATCTCGTCAGCAAGGGCAAAGGCTCCTTTTCTGAATGGCATCAGATTACCATTCTTGGTGCGAGAACCTTCTGGAAACATCATAAGACTCATGCCTGAGAGTAGTATTTGCTCTGCCTCACGATAAGTGCGACGCGATTCGCCCGGATTGCTGTTATCAACAAAGACATAACCAGCATGTTTGCATCCCCATCCGAGAAATGGAACTTTCTCAAGGGCTCGCTTCATCATCCAGCGGAATGGGACATTGAGATAGCCGCAAATAAGGAAGATATCGAAGGCTCCCTGATGGTTTGCAGCATAGATATAGGACTCGCCTTTAACGATATGCTCCTTACCCTTTACCTCCACAGGTATGAGAGCAACAGCAAGGATGATGCGGGCCCACCATTTGGAGGCAAAGCTACTCCACCAATCGGGATGATGCGAGATGCTACACATCACAGCCATTGTAGTACCAGCCCATGCGGAAGTTAATACCACCACAGGAGCCAAAACGCATATCTGGTAAATCTTGTATATCATCTGAATTCTATGGGCTGTCCAAAGTTTTTCTGTGCTGCAACACCACTTACGCCATTGACGAGAGTTTCTACTACTGACCAATGGAACTGTCGTCCTTCGAGGGGACTCCAGCCACACTTGCTCTTAATCATAGTACTATCAAGAGTCCACGGAGTATCAAAGCGCTTTACAATAGCGATATCTGCCTTATATCCTTCACGAATAAAACCACGTTCACGGATACAAAATAGCAGCGAAGGATTATGACACATCAACCTCACCAACTGCTCAAGCGTCAGCACCCCTTCATCAACTAATGAAAGCATCGATACAAGAGAGAACTGCACCATCGGCATACCCGACATAGCCTTCAGCGCCCCACCCTGTTTCTCTGCAAGGGTATGAGGAGCATGATCTGTGGCAATAGTTGTGATTGTGTCGTCAGAGAGGGCTTTACGGAGTGCATTGCGATCGAGTGTGGTCTTTACTGCCGGATTACATTTGATACGTGTTCCGAGAGTGCAATAATCGGGTGCAGAAAACAACAGATGAGCTATGGTTGCTTCACCTGTAATATTGCCGCCAAGAAGAGACAGTTCCTTCTGGGTAGAGATATGCGCCACATGAAGATGTGTATCATGTTTATGAGCAAGTCGCACAGCAAGTTCCGTAGATTGCAGACAGGCTTCCTCATCACGTATGAAGGGGTGGAGCTTCACATCGGGATCGTCGGACCCCGTCAGTTGTTTATAGTACAGTATATGCTGATTAATTATAGTCGTGTCTTCACAATGCGCCATCAGAGGCAGCGACATTTCATGAGCAAGGGAGAATATGCCATCTAAGGCTTGCTCTTTATCGACAAGCATATTTCCTGTGCTGGAACCCATAAAGAGTTTTATTCCGGGAATCTTGTGGACATCAAAACGCCTTAACTCTTCAAGATTATCATTCGTTGCACCTGGGAAGAAGGCATAATTAACATGCATTCTGTCCTTTGCTATCTGCATCTTTTCTTCCCATGCTGTCAATGTTGTTGTCTGAGGTTGCGTATTAGGCATCTCGAAAACGGATGTGACACCACCAAAGAGCGCCGCCAGACTTTCTGACTGCATGTCGGCCTTGTGAGTCAAGCCAGGCTCACGAAAATGTACATGGGTATCTATGATGCCAGGAAGGATGTAGCAACCAGTTGCATCAATGATATTGTCGCAATCAGCAGCATTAGTACCACAAGGAAGAACAGAGGCTATTCTGTCATCGACAACAAGGATGTCAGCCTTTTGCTGATGTCCTTCATTGACAATAGTACCATCCTTAATCAGTGTCTTCATTTCACACCTGTCATAATATCCTGATTCTGCTTCGCTACACCCATATATTCTTTTACATATGGAGCATCCTTAAACTTCTGCGAAGCTTTTGTCATCAAGGCTTCTATCCAAGGTACCAAAACGGGATACCTATAATTGCTGGTTGCCAGTTGGAATACATAGGGACCGAGGCAATTATCGAAATTTGCGGAGATGAATGATGTCACCAACTCATCTTCTTTCATAAGAAGCTGACGTTGCTTTGCTGCAAGAATGACATTGACAGAATCCATATTCTCACCATTCATATATCCCTGATTCTGCGTATGCTCAAGTTCCTCAAACTGGCTCATCAGCATCTCGTAACGCTTATTGAAAGCTGTAAGGCTGTCATTGAGGGGTGTACCTTTTGTTTCCTGAATCTGATCATTGAGTGTCACATGCACCTCACCCTCTTCCAACACAACAGGAAGAATTGGCAAATTATCAATGCAAATGGTTACAACACGAGTAGAATCGAGGGAACCCGAGAACTTAAACTTACCATGTACGACACTGCAAGAATCGACAGTTGTTAAAGAGTCGAGACCAATCGTTTTCAGATAGAGTGTTCTGCCATCGATATCACTTAAATCAGACGAACCGATGACATTATACTGGGAGCACGCCGTGAAGCATACTATAACCACTATATTATATAATAAGGTATAAAGTTTTCTCATCAATTGTTTTTTTTCAGTTCATTGGAAATTCTATGTGAGGTATAGAGTTCCAGAATGGCTGCTACAAGCAGGATGACAACCCAGTTGTTCCAACAATATTTCAACCAAGTCTCCCATGAGAGGAAATTATAGAGTACCATGAAAGAATTTTCGAGCATCAGGAGTCCTGCCAATATGAAACAGATGTCTCCGATAATCATTATTCTCTTCAACCTACGAAGGGTAACACTCTTACCATCATCATAAGAGGCCTGTATCATCTGCATAATAGCAAAACATACTGCTCCGACCATGAAGACAACAGAGAATACCTTTGGCATGAAGTTAAAGACGAAGCATCCTACTCCAATGACCATCAGCGTAGCACCGAGTGCCATAATGATTTGCTGATTCTTACTTAACTCCTTCATGTTCCTTTTCTGTTTCTCTATCTGTGCTCAGCACATATACATCTTCATTATCTTGCTTCATGAAAAAATTCTCACGAGCAATACGACGCACACCGCTAACAGATGTTTCATATTCATGTATCTTTGCAGAATCGCTCTTATACTGTTCAACATACTCCTCGAGTGTCTGGTTTGCTTCGTCGATTTCTATGTTCAGTGAAACCAAACGCATGACGCTATTCTCATCAAGTACGCCGATAATCAGTACACCCAACGTAATAGTAATCAGATACTTATGCCGAGCGATATAATCCCATATAGAGTTAAGTCTCCCCACGTCTTATTTTTCTCTTAAATGGTTAGATTATGTATTGTGATGAGATACTTTCGTTGTTGATACACCTTCTGATGGTTTCAGCAAACATATCAGCGACGCTGAGTTGTTTTACCTTAGCACATCTGTTGGAGTAAGGAATAGAATCCGTAAAGATTATTTCCTCCAAAGCAGAATTCTGCACTCTTTCACTTGCAGGTCCTGACATAACACAATGGCTTGCACAAGCACGTACGCTTCTTGCTCCTGCTTCCTTCATGATATCAGCAGCTTTAGTGATAGTTCCTGCTGTATCTACCATATCATCAACGATAACAACGTCTTTGCCCTGCACATCGCCAATTATCTGCATCTCTGACACCACATTGGCACGAGCACGAGTCTTATTACACAATACCAATGGGCAATCAAGGTACTTAGCGTAACTCTTAGCACGTTTAGCACCACCTACGTCAGGACTTGCGATAACAATATCCTTCAACTTAAGGCTTTCTATATATGGGAGTATTACACCAGAGCCGTAGAGATGGTCAACAGGAACATCGAAGAAGCCCTGTATCTGGTCGGCATGCAAATCCATCGTGATAAGGCGGTCTATACCAGCAACACTCAATAGGTCTGCAACCAACTTCGCACCGATACTGACACGTGGCTTATCCTTACGATCCTGACGCGCCCAACCAAAATAAGGTATTACGGCATTGATGGTCTTTGCGGAAGCACGCTTTGCAGCATCAATCATCAGCAACAACTCCATCAAGTTGTCCGAATTAGGGAAAGTACTCTGAACCAAGAAGATATCCCGACCACGAATTGTCTCCTCAAAACTAACAGCGAACTCACCATCGCTGAATTTTGTCATTACCATACTTCCTAGTGGACAACCAAGACTCTGACATATCTTTTCCGCCAGATAACGAGTTGCTGTACCAGAGAAAACCATAAACCCAGCCATCTTGTCTGGATCAATCTTAATAGTAGATTTCTTTGCCATATATCGTTGTGTTAACTTATTGCTTTTTTCAATTTCTTAAAGTGACTTATCAGCTCATGGAAATTTATTTCGTGCTGTATGCTGAACCTATTCCACAAATCACCGCAAATCACTACTCCACCGAATCCCATATCCTTTGCCTGCTGAACGTTTTCAAGACTCATACCACCGAGTGCATAGACGTGTTTGTCTATCAATCCTGCATGGCGTGCTTCCTGTAGTTCCTCTGTTGTAAGGGAAGCCCTTACCTCATCATGTAAAGAATCGAAGAGCGAATGGAGCATCACATAATCACACTCTTTCTTAAACGCCTTCAAGTCACTGATTCTATGGGTACTGCGAGAGACGTGTCTCTTAAAACCATCAGGAACAAGAGCATCCGGATTATCTATGTGAATTCCCTTGAGGTCGTGCTCCTTCATCAGATAGTAATTCTGATGTATCACAATTTTACCATACACTTTAGTAGGAAGAAGCGAAAGCAGGCGCTCCATATATAGGGGTTCTGACTCGGGTTTGTTAATATGGAGGACTTCCAAGCCTTCTTCAAAAAGGGCTGTCAGTATCTTATCCTCTTCTACAAAATATGTCGGTAATGTCTGTATTATTAGTTTCACGCTACAAAATTACAAAAAAATATAACAACTTATACTTTTATTTCACTTTCATATTTGAAGAAACTCTTTTTTTAATCTTTTTTAGTACCTTTGCACACAAATTCAACAATAATAAACATGAATAGCCCCACTTACGTTCTCAAGGAAGCTCTTTTAATAAAAAATCTTTCTATCATACAAAAGGTTTCTCAAGAAGCTAATGTACAAATAATTCTTGCATTCAAGGCTTTTGCTCTATGGAAGACATTCCCCCTATTTCGAAAGTACATCACAGCGACGACAGCATCTTCTCTTAACGAAGCACGTCTGGCACACGAAGAGTTTGGTGCTCCAGCACACACATACTCCCCTGCATATTTGGACTCTGAAATTGACATGATAGCTCGTATGTCGTCACACTTGACATTCAACTCCTTATCACAATATCGCCGTTTGGCAAAGCGTGCCAAAAAGGCCAATGAGAAGTTGCAGATAGGTCTTAGGGTTAATCCAGAATATTCAGAGATTGCTACAGATTTATACAATCCATGCTCTCCTGGTACGAGATTCGGTGTTACCGCTGATGAGTTGTTTAAAGCCTACGACCCTTCAGACATCGAGATACCTCCAATAACAGGGCTTCACATGCATTGTCATTGCGAAAATGATGCTGACGTTTTTGTAAGAACATTGGCTCATCTGGAAGAAAAGTTTCTCGTTTCGTCACCAATAACACAAAACATCTCATGGATAAATTTTGGCGGCGGACACCTAATGACTCGTAAGGGATATGACTTACAACTGCTGATTGACACCTTAAATGGTTTTCATCAACGCTATCCACACATAAAGTTGATAATGGAACCCGGTTCTGCGTTTGCGTGGCAGACAGGACATCTTGAGGCTCATGTGGTAGATATCGTGGAGAACCACAATATCCGCACCGCAATACTCGATGTATCATTCACCTGTCATATGCCGGATTGTCTGGAAATGCCTTATTTCCCCGAGGTTCGAGGAGCACGCCATGTAGAGCAGAATAGCGACAAAGCTTATCGCCTGGGAGGAAACAGTTGCCTGTCAGGAGACTATCTGGGATACTGGGAATTTGATGAACCGTTATCTGTTGGTGATACCATAATCTTTGAGGATATGATTCACTATACCACCGTAAAGACAACAATGTTCAATGGAATACAACATCCAGACATAGCAATAAAGCGTCTTGACGGAAGCATCAACACTCTACGCCATTATACTTATGAGGACTATAAAGGCAGGATGGATTAAGAAAAAATCCTCAAAATGGTTGGGGATATGAGATTTATTTTATACCTTTGTAGCCGAATGACACAAAACGTATGTGTCATTAGAAGAAAAAAACTATGCATCATATTCGAAGAATATTCAACATACTTCTACCACTATTGCTTGGCGGACTCATCCTTTACTGGATGTATCGTGATTTCGATTTCCAGTCGGTGAAGGATGTTTTGCTGAACGAGATGAATTGGTGGTGGATGCTGGCGTCTTTCCCTTTCTGTATTATAGCGCAGATGTTTCGTGGTTGGCGCTGGAAGCAAACTTTAGAACCTCTGAAAGAACATACTCGCACTTCTCATTGTTTCTATGCTGTATTCGTTTCCTATGCAGCATCTTTAGTAATACCAAGAATAGGAGAATTTACCCGTTGCGGCATTCTTACACGAAAAGACGGAGTATCATTTGCAAAAGCCTTGGGCACCGTTGTGACAGAACGTGCCGTTGACACTTTGGTACTGCTGGTTATCATTATGTGTATCGTCTTGATACACTTACCTGTGGTGCTTTCTTTTTTTTCTACGACAGGAACAAAACTGGATGCCATAACAGAATTCTTTGGGCAGTTCTCTGCAACAGGATATATTGTTACCGCAATATGCGGCATAGCGCTTATTACAAGTCTATACCTGGTATTGAAAAGGTTGGAATTTTATGGAAGGATAAAGGCAACCTTAAAGGGCTTGAAAGATGGAGTACTGTCGGTGAAGGAGGTTCATAATCTACCTTTATATATAACGTATAGTGTTGGAATATGGGTTGCATACTTCCTGCACTTCTACCTCACCTTCTTCTGCTTTAAAGAGACATCCGAATTATCACTGTCGTGTGCCCTGGTTAGCTTTGCAGTAGGATGCATGGCAGTATTGGTACCAACACCAAACGGAGCAGGTTCGTGGCACTTTGCAGTAAAGACAGTACTCATTATATATGGTATATCTGCTCCTGCTGCACTTTTCTTCGTCCTCATAGTTCATGCTATACAGACAATGATGGTGATATTACTGGGAATATATGGATGGATGAGATTGTCAACAACTAACTTACAAACAAAATAACGACTTATGAAAAACCTATTGTTAATTACACTATTCACGACCCTGTCAACACTCCTCTCTTTTGGCGCAAAAAAAGCCAAAACAGTTGACACATGGCCTGATGGCACTACTATCTCTGCTTGGTTTAAAGACACCAAGGCTGTTGACCTCTCTGGACTAAAGCGCTATGTCTTGACAGATTATGGTATCTTTGCCAATGGCCACATCCACACAAAAGCCATTCAGGCTCTCATTGACAAAGCAGCAGCCGATGGCGGAGGTGTTATATGTATCCCTCAGGGTGTTTACCTGACTGGCGGTTTGCATTTTAAGCAGGGAACACATCTGTATCTTGAGGACGGAGCTGTTCTGCAAGGTTCTGACTTCATTGGTGACTATCCTCTTGGCAAAACACGTATAGAGGGAGAGACATGCACATATTTCGGTGCTCTCATCAATGCTGATGGATTAGATGGGTTCACCATTTCTGGTAAGGGAACAATAGACGGCAACGGATTAAAGTATCATCAGCAGTTTTGGCTACGTCGCAAATGGAACAGAAAATGTACAAACAAGGATGAACAACGTCCAAGATTGCTATATGTTTCCAACTGTAAAAATGTACAGATAGAGGGCGTAAAGCTACAGAATTCCGCTTTCTGGACAAGTCATTATTATAACTGTGAAAATGTAAAGGTTTTGGGAGTACGCATTTATTCCCTTGGAAAACCAGACGACAGCAAGGG
>CAMNHS010000057.1 GCA_946539635.1 uncultured Prevotellaceae bacterium | reverse complement strand
TTGCCCTGATACTGTATCTTCTGGGCTTCCTTGAAGGATTTTTCGAGCGCCTCAGCCTTATCCTTTCCGTAAGACACCACGCAGATAACTCTTCCACCAGCCGTCACCACCTGTCCGTCTTTCAGTGCAGTACCAGCATGGAAAACGATGCTGCCCTCAACATCATTGATGCCAGAGATAGGGAAGCCCTTTTCATAAGCCTGTGGATATCCGCCACTCACCATCATTACGCAGACAGCAGAGCGTGGGTCGAACTCTATGCTCTTGGTATCAAGATTCTCATCAGCAACACCCTCGAAGAGATCTACGATATCACTCTTCAGACGCAGCATGACACTCTCTGTCTCCGGGTCACCCATTCGGCAGTTATATTCTATCACCTTTGGCTCACCCTGACAGTTTATCAGACCAAAAAAGATAAAGCCCTTATAGCAGATATTCTCATCAGCAAGGCCCTTTACTGTAGGCTTTATGATGCGTTCTTCTACCTTTGCCATCCATTCTTTTGTAGCAAAAGGAACAGGAGTAACACTACCCATACCACCAGTATTCAAGCCCGTATCGCCTTCTCCGATACGCTTATAATCCTTTGCCTCTGGGAGAATCTTATAGTTCTTTCCGTCAGTAATTACAAAGACTGAACACTCTATGCCACTGAGGAATTCCTCTATGACCACTTTTGAAGAAGCATTGCCAAACATGCCACCAAGCATCTCCTTGAGCTCTTTCTTTGCTTCCTCGAGGGTTGGCAATATCAGCACGCCCTTTCCTGCACACAGACCGTCAGCTTTCAGAACATAAGGAGCCTGCAATGTCTCAAGGAATTTCAAACCCTCTTCCAGATGTTCTCCGTCGAAGGTTTCATAAGCTGCTGTTGGGATGTTATGACGTTTCATAAAACTCTTGGCAAAATCCTTTGAGCCTTCGAGCACAGCACCAGCCTTAGAAGGTCCGATGACAGGGATATCCTTTGTGCGGGCATCACCCTTAAAGTCATCATAGATACCCTTTACCAATGGATCTTCAGGACCTACAACAACCATTTTCACATTATTCTCGAGAACAAAAGACTTTATGGCCTCAAAATCGTCAGCCTTGATATTTATGTTCTTTCCCTTACCACCGACACCATCTGTTCCAGCATTTCCTGGTGCAATATAAAGGACATCACATTTATTACTCTGCGCTATTTTCCATGCAAGCGCATGCTCTCTACCACCTGATCCCAATAATAGAATATTCATTTTTTCTTTGTATGTTGTGTTATTTTAGAAAATCGTTGAAATATCGTGTTATGTGTTCATGCAGAACCACTGACTGATGTTTCTTCATATTATGTTCCTCCTCTGGGAATATAAAGAAATCCGGATAAGTGCCAGCTTTGTTACATTCATAGATAAAGCTGAGACAATGCTGAGGAACAACCGTCTTGTCATTTCCTCCTGTTATGATGAGCAGTCGTCCTGACAGGTCTTTTGCCTTAGACAGCAAGGAACACTTCTCATAGCCCTCCTTATTGTCCTGTGGAGTATCCATATATCTCTCTCCATACATAATCTCATACCATTTCCAATCGATAACAGGGCCTCCTGCCACACCAACCTTGAAGACATCCTTGTAATTCGTCATCAAAGAGATTGTCATATAGCCGCCATAGCTCCAGCCATGAACTCCGAGCCTATCCATATCTACGTAAGGCAGAGACTTGAGAAATTCCACACCCTTCATCTGGTCTTTCATTTCCTCCTGTCCCATCTGGCGATATATCACCTGCTCAAAATCCTTTCCACGATGTTCAGAGCCTCTGTTGTCGAGGATAAAGAGTATATACCCCTCTCCTGCCATATATGTCTCCCAAGGTCGGGAAGCCCAATGCCAGGCAGCCTCAATGTTGTGAGCATGAGGACCACCATATACATATACTACAGTAGGATATTTCTTTGTTTCGTCAAAATCCTTCGGAAGTACCATTCTGTAGTGCAGCTCTGTCTTGCCGTCAGCTGCAGTAATGGTACCATGCTTATAAATGGGAATATCATATCCCTCCCAAGGATTTGGAGCCCTGAAGACCTCCTTTCTCTCCCCTGTCTTTACATTGATGGTAGCATAGGCACGAGGAACATCAGGTTCTGCCCAGATATCAAGCAGCATAGTACCATCATCATTGAGTTTTCCACCATGCACACCTTTGCCATTATCCAGCAGGGTTAGCTTTGCTGTCTTTCCTTTTGCTGGCATCTTGCTGAGGTCCAGACGATAGAGGTTTCTCTGCACATGACTCTCCTTATTTGCAGAAATAATAACAGTCTTCTCACTCTTGCAGAATCCTATCATATCAAGCACCACCCATTCTCCCTTTGTGAGCTGAATGAGATCTTGGGGGGCATCTACAGAACCAAGATACAGATGCCAATAACCATCCTTTTGACTCCAGTAAATATATTTGCTATCATCCCAAGGCAGGAAGGTAATCGGATGCAGAGGTTCTACGTATTTATCATCCTTTTCTACAAACAATGTAGTTTTCTTCTTGCCTGTTGCCACATCATAGGCATCCAGATGAGACTCAGTCTGGTCTCTGTTCAACTCTATGAGATACAAAGTCTTACTATCTGGCCCCCATGAGATATTAGTGAAATATCTGTCTGTGACATCACCCAAATCAAGATAATGAGGTTTGAGGTCCTTTCCTTCTGACAATTCCAGAATGCCTATTGTGACCTTATGGCTCTTAGAACCTGTCATAGGATATTTGTCAGGCTCATATTTTGCTTCATAGTCGGCAATGCTCACCTGTGGATAATCTGTCACCATCGACTGGTCCATGCGATAGAAAGCCACCTTGCTCCTGTCTGGAGACATAAAGATACCAGTTTCTATCCCCCACTCGTTTCGATGAACAGACTCGCCATAGACTATTTCCCGGGAACCATCAAAGGTAACCTGTTTCTCTTCGGAATCAGCAGATAACTTCACATATATATTATGGTCACGAGATACTACCTGAGGATATTTCTCGGCATCCTTTTCTTCCGACTCTATAAGTTCGTTACCTTTCCACTTATAGTGCTTGCGGACTGGTGACATAGAAGCATAGTTTACACCACCAAAGTTTAGTTCCTCAAGTGTAAGTCGTTTCTGTGCCATCATATTAACAGGTATGTAACTCAACAATAGCAAACATAATATTATGCTTCGATATCTTATCATAAGTCATCAATCATCGTTTCTTTTCTGGAAGAACTTCTTTCTGTCTGCCTGTCTTTCTTCTCTCGATTTATAATTGTTTTTTCCTCTGAACTGACGGTCATCCCTGTCTCTATGGAACTTTCTGTCTCTGTCCTGGAACTTGGAACCTGAACCTTGAAACCTTCTGTCATCATCCCTGTCCCAATCTCTGCCACCACGTTGAGGACGTTGTTTTTTCAAAGACTGGAATTCAAATGACAAGATGTCAGCCTCTTCATTACTTGCTCTTTCTTCACGCATCTTGGCATAGTCATGTTTCTGCCAACTTCTGCGTTTTTCTGCCATCTTTCTCTTCTCTTCCTCTGTCTTGACGATACCGCCCTCCTCTCGGAAATTCTCCAGACGTCCATCAAACATGAGGTATTTACGATATTCGCATTCCAGAGAACCATTATACATAGGCACTTTCAATGATGGCTTCAATCCTATTTGTGCAAAGCATTCATCTTTATACGATAATATCCATGCCTCACATCCCTTGAAGTGATGCTTCAACTGTCGTCCTATCATCTTGTATGTCTCCAACAGATTAGGAGTAGAGATACGTTCTCCATAAGGAGGATTTGTAACTATCACTGCCAGACGTTCACCAGAGAGATTCTGTTCCATATACTGATCAGGATTTGGTAATCCCTGCATATCGGCAAAATCTTGCTGTTCGATGGTGATATCCTTCATGAGTCCGGCAGCTTTTACATTTGCTTTTGAAATATTCACAGCCTTGAAATCTATATCGTAGCCATAAATATGATGTGTAAACTCTGTTTCCTTGGAATCATCATTATATATCTCATCAAAAAGCTCTCTGTCAAAGTCAGGCCATTTCTCGAAGGCATAGCTCTGACGGAACACACCAGGTGCTATATTTCTTGCTATGAGGGCAGCCTCTATGAGCAATGTACCAGAACCACACATAGGGTCGATGAAATCCGTCTCACCCTTCCATCCAGTCATCATTATCATACCAGCAGCAAGGACCTCATTCAATGGAGCATCCACCTGTTCCTGGCGATATCCTCGACGATGAAGTGATTCACCAGAGGAATCAAGAGAAATAGTTCCCTCTGTATGCTTTACGCCATTCTCGTCTGTATGTTCTCCGATATGCACATTCAGGCGCACATCAGGGTCTGTTATAGAGATACTTGGTCGGCGACCTGTCTTTTCCCTGAACTGGTCAACAATAGCATCCTTTACCTTATATGTTACAAAGCGAGAATTGTTGAAACTGTCAGAATAAACTACTGAATCCACCGTAAAAGTCTTTCCTTCAGCAATATACTCACTCCAATCGATTTCCTTGACAGCATCATATACATCGTCCGCCCCTTTAGCCTTAAAAGTCTTTATTGGCTTCAATATGCGTATTGCTGTGCGCAATGCGAAGTTAGCACGATACATCAGTGCCTTATCTCCCTTAAAAGAGACAACACGACAACCTTTTACGATATCTTCTGCTCCTAATTCTGTAAGTTCTTGAACAAGAAGATCTTCAAGACCCATGAAAGTCTTAGCAATCAGTTCCATGGTGTATGAGTTTTATTTGTTTACGATTTTGCTTTGAGGAGCCACATCCTGAGTAATCCATTGGTTGGCACCTATCACGCTGCCCTTACCGATTGTTATTCGACCCAGTATTGTTGCATTGCTATATACTATGACATCATCTTCCAGGATAGGATGACGTGGAATACCCTTGATGGGATTACCATTCTCATCAAGAGGGAAAGAAAGTGCTCCAAGAGTAACACCCTGATATAGTTTCACATTATTTCCGATAATGGCGGTAGCACCTATTACCACACCAGTACCATGATCTATTGTAAAGTGATGGCCTATCTGTGCAGCAGGATGGATATCTATACCTGTTTCATTATGGGCCAACTCTGTCATAACCCGTGGAATAAGAGGAACGTCTAATTCATATAACACATGAGCCATACGATAGTTAGCAAGAGCCCTGATGACAGGATAACAGCATATTATCTCTTCATAAGACGTTGCTGCAGGGTCACCATTGTATGCAGCCTCTACATCCATAGCAAGGAGTTTGCGTATTTCAGGCATTTTAGATACCAACACACAAACCTTATCTTCACATATTCCCTGTTTCTTCAAGAGAGAAGAGAAGCGTTCCAAGGAAACGCCTATAAAATAACCTACGTTTTCTGGTGTCACCTTTGAGTGACCAAAATATCCAGGGAACAATATGCTGCGAGCCACCTCTATCACTTCCAGCATCATTTCATTTGATGGCAGTGGCTGGCAATCTTTCTTATCTGGAAACAGATTCTTCAAACTCTCTGGGGTCGATAGTGCCTTTACTGTCTGTGTTATAACTTCATTTTCCATAATTCTCAATAAACAAATAACTCATGCCCTCATCTCTATAAAGTTTCTGGTTTCAAGTTTCAATAACCATTAACCAATCCTCACCCTTCCTCTAACTTCAGAATAATACTCGTTGCTCCAATGGTAAATAATGTACCATCTGTAATAATACGCCTTTCTTTGTCGCCAAGTATTTTGTTATCCACAAAAGTACCCGTATATGAAGGGCCATCCCTGAGAATATACTTTAATTGTCCGTCATCACCTTTTGAGACATTGATAACACAATGATTCATATCAATGCTCGGATCATCTGTTCTGATAGGACAATGGCAGCGACTATCTTTCATATATCGCCCAATAACATTATCCCCCATGTGTAAAGGAAATTCTTGCTTATAATGGAAGACATTCTCAATAACAACAATGCTTCCAACATTTTTTTCTTTTAATTTTATACCGAATTGTTTACCGCACTCGGTACACTGAAACACCAAGGTCTTTTCTCCTTGGTACTTCGTCTCGTCAAAAACTATGTAATTATTGCATTTAGGACAGCGAATCCTCTTCATGAACAACAGTTTCTTGTTCGTGCTCTTTTACAACCTTCTTCATGTCATCATAAGAAATGTTGACGGTAACTGTAGTAGGAGCAGCAGTAACGACCTGTGTAGTCTTTGTTTCCTTAGCAGGAGCAGCCTGTGGAGCCTGTGATTGAGCCTCTTCCTGCACCTCTTTATAATTAGCAGCCTGCTCAAATTGTGCTATCTCTTCCTGTGTAACAGCAACATTATGTGATGTAGGAGATTCTACGATAGAATTTATTACATCTGAAGAAAGGATAGATGCCTGTATCACCTTTGTATTGTCACTACCATTACCAGCAGGTATTGATATGAATGAGAATCCCACAAATACTGCTACAGCAGCTGCTGCAACCTTTTTGAGCGGTGTCTGCAGGTGCTGACTGAATGGAGTCATCGAAATGATACGAGCGGCCTTCTTGGCTGGCTCTGCTGCTACCTGTGCCTGTAATGGCTTGAACTCAAAAGAGTTAAGGCCAAAAAGATTTGGTGTTGCAATGCCTGCTAAATCAGCCTCAAAGCCCAAACTATTATCCTCATATTTTGTCAGTGTTCCCACGCCGTGGAAATAGTACTCACCTTCTTCTCTCAATTGAACCTGTATCTGGTACACATCATTCTCCAGAATCTTCTGCGCCTCAGGAATGCTTATATCCAAAGCACTGGCATAGGACTGCAGTAACAATGCGTCTGCATCGCATGCTGCCTTATCTACAACAAAATCAACTACACGCTTTGGTGGATAGAACAAGCCTGTAGATTCCATGTACTCAGCAGCAATGTGAGTAACATTGAATACACCAAATGATGGAATAGCCACCCTATCATTCGTTAACAGTAGTCTCTCAATGTGTTTTGAAATGTTGTTGCGCATAATGCTTATATAATTAGGTTCAAAGATGCGTTTAAGTTATGTAGAATGGAAAATTGCTTTTACATTTTCATGACGTAGCATCTTCGCCCAGAGGGCAATATTTAATGTTCAAAAACTTTTGCAAAGGTAATGAAAAAGAGAGATAAAGGCAACGGAATGAGTCATATAAGAGGGTATTTTAAACTTTTTTCAGAAAAATATCGCCAAAAATTTTGCTATTAATTTTATTTTTATTATTTTTGGGCTCTTGATTTTCGTATAACTCTAAAAACACATATAAAGATATGAGATTCGCTGATATTCAGATGCTTCGCTACAATTTACCAGGATTCGAAGCACTCACTTCAAGCCAAAAGGCATACATATATTATCTTTCAGAAGCAACATTGTGGGGGCGAGACATCACCTTCGACCAGTTCGGAAAGTATAATCTTTTGATACGCAGAACGTTAGAGGCTATCTACAAAAGTAAATTACATGACCAAAAACAAGCTTCTGAGGCTTCAGAAAGCAATGCTGATGAAGTTGCATTAGAGACATATCTAAAACGTGTTTGGTTCTCAAATGGCATATATCATCACTACGGATGTGAGAAATTTGTGCCAGAATTCTCTCAGGACTACTTCATAAAAGAGGTACGCAAGATAGACGACGCCCTCCTGCCCTTGCCCAAGGAACAGCTGCTGAGCATCATCATTCCTGTCATCTTCAATCCTAACCTGCTTCCCAAGCGTGTCAATAAGACAAATGGCGAAGACCTTGTTGCCACCTCGGCATGTAACTATTATGAGGGACTGACACAGGAAGAAGTCGAGAATTTCAGCCATCAGCATCCTCTCAACTCCACCCTTCGGAAGATTGATGGCAAGATAACGGAAGATGTATGGCACATTGGAGGAAAATACGGCAAGACAATTGAGAAAATCGTTGAAAACCTCCTCAAGGCTCGGGAATACGCAGAAAATGAGCAGCAGAAGAAGATTATCGACCTTTTGGTAGAGTATTACCACTCTGGCGATGCAAAGGTTTTTGATGACTACTGCATAGAATGGATAAAGGAGACTGAAGGCCGCATCGACTTTGTCAATGGCTTTATTGAGGTATATGGCGACCCCTTGGGCATCAAGGCCTCATGGGAAGGTATCGTGGAATACAAAGACCTCGAAGCCTGCCGTCGCACCAAGGCCATCAGCGATAATGCCCAATGGTTTGAGGACCATTCCCCTGTTGCTAAGCAGTTCAAGAAAGAAAAAGTGCGTGGTGTCATAGCCAATGCTGTGTGTGCTGCTATGATAGGAGGCGATGAATACCCTTCTAC
>CAMNHS010000056.1 GCA_946539635.1 uncultured Prevotellaceae bacterium | reverse complement strand
CTCTGTTGAGCATCCTCTCTATCGACTGTAGGACGCGCTTGTAGGGTTCGGACTTGGTGTAGCCGAGGTTTTTCTTCAGCATTTCGCTGATGTCGCTGACGGAGCGCATATATGCAGACAGCTCGTTCTGCATCTGCACCACGTGTTTTGCCTTGCGGCGGATTTCCGTCTCACGCTGGCGGCGCAAGTCCTCGCAGACAGTCTGCATGGTAGGCACCACGATGCCGTCGAACAGATGATGCCCCTGGATGTAGAGGTATGTAGTATCCGGAGTCACGCCAAGCGAGAGGAGCGAATCCTTTGTCCGGAGATATTCCTCCTTCATATTCGGAAAGCGGCGCTGCAGCTCGTTGACCTTCACGCGCACCTTGTGATGCAGCTTGTTGAACACCTCATCCAAATGCTCCGTGCGCTTGTGCTGAATGCGGACAACGGTATTGAAGTCCGTGATGGTGAAGGAGCCGTATTCCCGGCGGCGATACATCATGATATTCCACACAAACAGCGGGAACACGATGCGGCTGTAGCGCGACAGGAAGTCAACGAAATCGAAGGTGGGAGCATCATTGAGCGTTGCCATGACACAAACATTATGCAGGGAAGGAGCATAACACTGGTAATTCTCTATGGCATAGACAAAGGTGTGTATGACATACGGATTGTCAAGCATGAAAGCCGAGTCGTGGTTCGCCCCCTGCAACAGGTAGTCATAATCGGCATCGACGCAGGCTATCATATCGCGTCCCATACCATTGCGCATAAGCGACAGGAAGGCAGACTTCTTGCCCTTCGAAAGATTGGAACGTATGGGGAGCATCACCTCAAAATAACGTGTCTCATTCTCAAACTCACTCAATATCATGCGCCAGAAGAACACGTCGTCATAGCTCTCCACATAAGCCACTATACGCCGCCGGCCGCTCTTACCACGCAGGATGTTGGCAGCAGAGAGATAATCGGAATTGATATGGCTTTTTACGGAAGACACTACTTCACCGTTATTTCTGACACTTCTGTAACCTTATCGAGCCAGCCATTCATGATGACGGCAGGGGAATGGGTGGTGAGAATGAGCTGGATGTTGGGATTCATCTCTGTGATGATGCTCACCAGTTCCTGCTGCCAATCGACATGCAGGCTCACCTCCGGCTCGTCCATAAAGAGGACGTATGGTTGCTGGTCTTCAAGAAGAACAGTCAGCAGGATGAGCATCATCTGCTTCTCGCCCGAGGACAACTGTCGCGTTGTCAGAATGTCGCCCTCCTGCAGAAGACGTATGCCATCAGCCTCACGCAGAATAACCTTCTCCGTCTGACCAAAGAGATTGTCAACATGGTCGTAGAAAAGTTGCACCTTCGCACTTCTTGCATCATCGGCAGAAGACTTATATTCCAAGAACTGCGCCTCCAACTTATCGAGCAGCGAATCGGGCTCAATGGTGAATTTCTCAATCACGTCACAACGGAGTTCAGTGGCATCCTCCGGAAAGAGCGTCAGATGAACACCGTCTGAATTAAGGAGCGTCTTGCGAAGTATTGTACTCTTGCCAATACCATTAACGCCACTGAGAATATTGACATGTCTGTCAAGATGCCACAGGATATGCTTCCGCTTACCCCAAAGGGCATCAATCTCTACCGTTTTTATATATTCTGCGTATTTCATTGTTCCAACCATAAAGCTGAGGTGGCATCAGACGGCATGCGCCAGTCGCCACGCGGTGAAAGAGATACGGAACCCACCTTCGGGCCGTCAGGAAGACAAGAGCGCTTGAACTGCTGAGAGAAGAAACGACGGATGAATACCTTCAGCCACTTCCCTATTGTCTCATCGTCAAAAGTGCCCTTGAACGCATGCTGCGCCAGCATGAATATCTTCTGCGGAGTGAAACCGTAGCGCAAGAAGTAATAGAGGAAGAAATCGTGCAGCAGATAAGGACCTACGAGGTCTTCTGTCTTCTGAGCTATGTCACCGTTCTCATCAGCAGGCGTCAGTTCCGGAGAGATAGGAGTATCTGCAATATCGAGCAGGGTAGCACGCGACGGAGAGGTCTCTGCCACATACTCTACGAGATATCTTATAAGGGTCTTAGGGATTGACACATTAACACCATACATCGACATATGGTCACCATTGTATGTAGCCCATCCGAGAGCCAGTTCCGACAAGTCACCCGTGCCTATGACAAGGGCATTTTCCTTATTCGCCAAATCCATGAGAATCTGCGTACGCTCACGGGCCTGACTATTCTCATACGTCACATCGTGGACATTGATATCGTGGTCAATATCCTTGAAATGCTGTACGCAGGCATCACGGATGCTTATCTCGCGCTGCGTAATGCCCAGTTCCGTCATCAGGCGTACGGCGTTGGTATGTGTACGATCCGTTGTACCAAAACCTGGCATCGTAACACCTATGATGCCCTTACGGTCATAACCAAGTTTGTCGTAGGTTTTTACACATACCAAAAGTGCCAAAGTAGAATCCAAGCCACCGCTGATGCCGACAACTACATTCTTGCAGCCGGTATGCACCAGACGCTTTGCAAGACCTGCGACCTGGATGCTGAAAATCTCCTCGCAGGAAGCAGACATATCTTTCTCTTTTGGAATGAAAGGTGTAGAATTGATGTCGCGGATAAGTTCAAAATCCTTCATCGTAATGCTATGGCAGTCCCTATACAAAGCACCACCGTCTGCTGCATTCTTACCAATGGCGGCAGTTCTCTGGGCATTGATGAACGTGCTGTTATTACGGCGCTCACTGCGCATGCACTCATAATCGATTTGCGAAACAACCAACTGCGGCTCCAAAGAGAATCGTGTGCTCTCATTGAGGCATTTGCCATTTTCGTAGATGATAGCATTTCCGCCATACACCACATCTTGTGTACTCTCACCGAAACCGCTGCCAGCATATACGTAGCCACACATAGTACGGGCACTCTGCTGGGTGAGCAGATTCTGAAGATATTTATGCTTACCTATCAGCTCATCAGAAGCACTGAGGTTGAAGATGATGTCAGCACCTGCCAAAGTAAGTCGTGTTGATGGTGGTTCCGGTCCCCACACGTCTTCGCACAACTCTACACCAAAAGTCGCTCCGGTATATGTCTGGAAAACTGTAGGTTGAGAAGTAACGTGAATCTTACTGCCAGCATAAAGGATATCGGTAGGATGAAGGTCCTGAGAGGATGCGAACCAACGCTTTTCATAGAACTCGCTGTAGTTTGGCAGGAATGTTTTTGGAATAATGCCCAGCACCTCGCCACATTGTATGACAACAGCACAATTGAGCAACAGTCCACCGACAACAACGGGAACACCAACGATAATGATGATGTTCAACTGACGGGAAAACTCCATCAGCTTCATTACAGACATCTCCGCAGCATCAATAAGGAGTTTCTGGCGGAACAAATCCTGACAAGTATAACCCGTTATTGAGAGTTCTGGAAATACAACAATTTCTACCCCCATGCCCTCAGCACGGACTATCATCTTCTCAATCTCAGAAACATTATATTTGCAATCGCCGACTTTTACAGAGGGTATAGCGGCAGCAACTTTTATATAACCGTAATTATTCATAGCCTTTATGGTATTAAAATAGAAGAATCTCCATAGCTCAGGAACCTGAACTCATGAGACAGGGCATAATCATATACTTTTCGCCAATCATCACCTATGAGAGCCGAGACAAGCAACAAAAGCGTAGATTGCGGCTGATGGAAATTGGTTATGAGACGTTCTACAATGTGATATTTATAGCCTGGAACGATAATGATACGTGTGGAAGCATGCAGGACATCAAGATTATTAGCATCCATCCACGACAGCAGCGACTCAAGAGCCTCAACAGAAGAGACGGCAGTCTCACCACTCTCATAAGGCTCCCATTGGGCAACCTCCAACAGAGGTTCTTCATCACCATCATGGGCAACAAGCACAGAACCCATCTTCCTTACCTTGAGACCAAGATAATAGAGGCTCTCTAACGTTCTGACACTCGTAGTCCCCACAGCCACAGCCTTACCTCCATGTGCTATGAGGCGTTCTATCGTAGAGCGCTTGACACTGATAAACTCACTATGCATCTCGTGACCGCTGATTGTCTCGCTCTTAACAGGCTTAAAGGTGCCGGCACCAACATGCAATGTCACTTCTTCACGCTCTATGTCATGGGCATCAATATCCTGTAACACGCGATCTGTGAAATGAAGACCGGCAGTAGGTGCTGCTACGCTTCCCTTGATGCGGGCATAGACGGTTTGGTAGGTTATCTTGTCATTCGGTTCAGAGCGTCTGTTCAGGTATGGCGGAATAGGCAACTCCCCTACCCTCTCCAAGAGTTCTGCAAACGAAAGGTCACCCTGCCATGTGAAACGGCAAATAGAATCATCAAGACGTTCTACCTGCAGATTTATATCATCAAGAGTAGTACCCAGTTGTCCTTCCCCCTTACAAAGGTGCAAGGCACCTCCCTTCCACTTCTTGCTGTTTCCAACGAGACATTTCCACTCACACATACCACGAGACTGAAACATCTGTTCGTAGTCACGAGGCAGATGGGGCTCCAACAGGAATACCTCGATGCGGGCTCCCGATTCTTTCTGGAAGAACAAACGAGCCTGAATGACTCTGGTATTATTATACACCATCAGCGCACCTTTAGGCAGGTACGCTGTAATGTTACGAAATATATCGTGGGATATATTGCCTTGGTTATAGACAAGAAGTTTGCTGGCATCCCGCTCAGCAAGCGGATACTTCGCTATACGATCGTCTGGTAAATCGTAGGCAAAATCTTTTATGTATATATCTATCACAGAAGAGATTCGGTTGATGTTGATGACCTTACACGAGATAATGTCTCTGGGGTCATTTCAAGATAACTTGCCACAAAGACCAATGGTGCACGGAGCACCACCTGTGGCATTTCCTTACAAATGCGCTTATAGCGATCTGCTGCAGATTCGAAACGTACCATGTCAGCATGCGCCTGCTGCTCTATAAGAGCCTCCTCAAGTATCTTACGATAAAGAATTTGTATATTCTGATTGTGAAGAGCGATTTCCTCCAATCTACGCTTTGGCAATGCATACACTATGCTCGTCTCAAGAGCTTCGATAATTTCGTTACTACCCTTATCACGGAACAAACTCTCTACACTCATAACTATGTCACCATCAATGCACAAGCGAGAGGTCATCTCCTTGTTGTTCTTAACGTAATACTGACGTGTTAAACCTTGATGGATGTAGAAGATATACTTACTAATCTCCCCATGTTTCAGCAACTCTTCACCCTTTTTGAACTTCATCGGAATAATGATGCTCTCAAGGACATCTATCTCACCATGTGTCATGGTGCTGAAACGACGTGCCAACTCACGTGCGATGTCTCGAATCGTTACATTAATAGATCTAAAATTTTCTCTCATTTTTTTTAAGGTAAGGTTAGGTTTGTATTGTGTATCATTTTCACTAATCCAGTTTTAATACTGCCAAGAAGGCCTTTTGTGGTACTTCTACATTACCAATCTGCTTCATGCGCTTTTTTCCTTTCTTCTGTTTTTCGAGGAGTTTACGCTTTCGGCTCACATCACCACCATAACATTTTGCTGTAACATCTTTTCGCACACATTTTATAGTTTCGCGAGCTATTATCTTTGAGCCAATGGCAGCCTGTATGGCAATATCGAACTGCTGTCGTGGTATCAATTCCTTCAGCTTCTCACACATACGTCTGCCAAATGTTACAGCATTATCATTATGGGTGAGTGTTGAAAGGGCATCAACCGGTTCGCCATTGAGCAGTATATCCAACTTTGCAAGTTTTGACGGACGGAATGAGTCAATATGATAATCAAATGACGCATAACCTTTGGATATGCTCTTCAACTTATCATAAAAATCTATGACGATTTCTCCAAGCGGAATATAGAAATGCAGTTCTACACGATTTCCTGACACATATTCCTGATTTATCAACTCCCCACGTTTGTCAAGACACAACTTCATAATGCCTCCAATATAGTTAGCATCAGTAATGATCGTAGCCTTAATATATGGTTCGTCAATGTGATCTATCATTGTTGCATCTGGCAATCCGGAAGGATTATGCACCTCTTTTGATTCGCCTTGCTTGTCATATACCATATACGAAACATTCGGAACGGTAGTGATGACATCCATATTAAATTCGCGATCGAGGCGTTCCTGTATTATCTCCATGTGGAGCAATCCCAAGAAACCGCAACGGAATCCGAATCCTAATGCAACAGACGATTCTGGTTGGAATGTCAGAGAGGCGTCATTCAACTGCAGTTTCTCCAACGAAGCACGAAGATTTTCATAATCTGCTGGATCAATTGGATATACACCTGCAAAGACCATAGGCTTCACCTCTTGGAAACCCTCAATAGCTTTTAGACACGGATTTGCTACATGTGTAATAGTATCGCCGACCTTTACTTCCTTGGCGTCCTTTATTCCTGAAATAATGTACCCCACCTCACCAGTGCCGAGTTCTTGACGTGGCACCATATCCATCTTCAGCACTCCTACTTCATCAGCAATATATTCCATTCCAGTGCTAAAGAACTTCACCTTATCACCTTTACGGATTACACCATTCTGAATCTTGAAATATGCTATGATACCCCTGAAACTATTGAAAACGCTATCAAATATCAAAGCCTGCAGAGGTTGTTTGGGGTCACCATGCGGAGCAGGAATACGCTCTACGACAGCCTTTAAGATATCTTCAACACCTTCACCAGTTCTGCCAGAAGCACGTATTATTTCTTCACGCTTGCACCCAAGAAGTTCAATAATCTCATCCTCTACCTCATCAGGCATAGCAGCTGGCATATCAATCTTATTGATAACGGGGATTATCTCCAAATCATGATCTATTGCCATATACAGATTAGAGATTGTCTGCGCCTGAACTCCCTGAGTAGCATCAACAACGAGTATAGCACCTTCACAAGCTGCGATACTGCGTGACACTTCATAAGAGAAATCCACGTGTCCCGGGGTATCAATAAGATTCAACATGTAGCCTTCGTATTGCATCTGGATAGCATGTGATTTAATTGTAATACCACGTTCCTGCTCCAAATCCATATCGTCAAGCATCTGGCCTTGCGTAACTTCTATAGTCTTAGTGTACTCCAGAAGACGATCCGCCAGAGTACTTTTCCCATGATCTATATGGGCTATAATACAGAAATTACGTATTTTATCCATACAATACTATTTTAGAGTGCAAAAATAAAAAAAAAAATCAAAACTACCAAATAATTAGTCAAAAACTCATCTTTTTACCCTCATATTTTGTCTGACAAAAGGATAAAAGAGCTATTAAAACAAAAAAAATTGCCATCTTTACATTTAAAAAGACGGCAACTTTTGCTTTTTTTTGCTTTTATTCTAATATCAGTTATTAACCGATCCTCCCACAATATCAAGCAATTCACTCGTGATAGCTTGCTGACGACCCTTGTTATACTGCAGATTAAGCATACGCAATAGTTCATCTGCATTATCTGTCGCAGTCTGCATAGCAACCATACGTGCAGCATGTTCCGAAGCATTGCTATCAAGTAACGCTGTGTATATCATCAGATTTACATACCTTGGTATGAGCGTATAAAGTATGGTTTCCATATCCGGCTCTACAATGAAGTTATCATTGAGTTGCATAGCCTTAGAATTAGAAGAAGTACCATGCAGAGCATGATGACCACCCTGTTTTTCTAAATATTCCGCAGCATCTTCAGTAACATACTGACTCTTAAGGTCGCGAGTATGGTCATAATTCATTGCCTCCTCAATATCGATAGGATATAAACGCTTTACTGTAAGTATTTGTGAGCCTGCACTCTTGAAATGATGATAAACCAATTCTACACGATCTATTTCACCAGCAACATACTTTTGAGCTATTTCTTCTCCAATACGGGTACATTCTCCAGCATTTGGTTTATCTGCCAATGCATTAAAATTACCACATATTGGATATCCTAATTTTGACGTTTTCTCATATACCTTTCTGCCGATCGGATATATCTCCACCTCAACTCTTTCTTCACGATACTTTTCCACGAGTTGAGTCATACGCTTAATTATATTAGAGTTAAATCCTCCGCACATGCTGGAATTGGATGAAAAAACAAGCAATGCGACCTTTTTCACCTCCCTCTCTTCAGTAATGATGCCACGAGCGTCAACATCAGCAGCAAGGAATGTTTTAAGTATAGACTCCAACATATTTTCATATGGAAGCATATTCTCAATCATCACCTGCGCATGATGCAATTTACTCGAGGCCACCATCTTCATAGCACTCGTTATCTTACGAGTGTTCTGAACGGAGCCGATACGGTTTTTTATTTCTTTTAAGCTTGCCATCTTTTATGCTTTAAAAGAACCACAGACATCTGCTATAGTTTCTTCAATTACCTTTGTGGTATCATCATCGATAGCACCTGAACCGAGCTTATCAATAACATCTTGATGCTTTGCACGCATCACATCAAGGAATTGGTCCTGACAATCGCGCACCTTCTCTACTGGAACGGAAGCCATAAGTCCTTTTGTACCGCAATAGAGGATTGCTATCTGTTCGCCTACAGGCATAGGAGAATACTGTGGCTGAATGAGCAACTGGTTATTTTTACGTCCACG
>CAMNHS010000055.1 GCA_946539635.1 uncultured Prevotellaceae bacterium | reverse complement strand
CCAAAGTTTTTAAGACTTTTTTACACATTATTTAATAAAAGGATGTTAATTATTTGTGAATGGAGTTACTTTTTAGTATTTTTGCATGCGAATTTTATACATTCGCTTCAAGCTATCACATATTGCTATTCGATGAAAAAACTTCTGAAATACATATTTGTCGCTTTTATCGGCATCGTTGTAACAACAATGATTGCATGCATTATCGGGATTATTGCACTTGTAAATATTATCACAAGTGACGGCAAGGGGATGCCAGACGTCAAGGATAACAGCGTATTGGTAGTTAAATTGAGCGGAAGCATCGTAGAGCATGCAAAGGAAGACAGTCCATTAAGCGCCCTGACCGAAAAAACAGAAATACAAGGGTTGGATGATATCGTATCAGCTATCAATAATGCTGCAGACAGCAAAGAAATTGCAGGTATTTATATCGAGGCAGGGGTGTTGCAGAGTGATTATTCTGCGCTTCAGGAGATACGTCATGCATTGCTAACAGCCAAGAAAAACAAAAAGTGGATTGTTTCATACTCCGATGCATATAGCCAAGGTACTTATTACGTATGCTCTGCTGCTGATGAAATATGGATAAATCCGCAAGGCATGGTTGACATTCATGGTCTTGCAGGGCAAACAACATACCTTAAAGACCTATTGGAAAAGGTGGGCGTCAAGATGAAGGTTATCAAAGTAGGTACTTACAAAAGTGCAACAGAAACATTTACAGAGGACCGTATGAGTGACGCCAATAGGGAGCAGTCCACAAGATATATTCAGGGAATGTGGAATATCATTGCACAGGATATCGCAGAAGGACGTGGGCTAACCGTTAAAGAAGTAAACTCTCTTGCTGACACGCTGACAGCATTACAGGATGCAAAATTTTTGATGAACAAGAAACTGATTACAAAAACCTTGTATTCAGAGGACGTAAAGAAAGAAATTAAAAAATTGCTGAAACAGAAAGACGACGATGAAATTTCTCAGATTTCATGTCAAGACCTTGCAAAACTAACAAAGAATTCAGGGACAGACAAGAAAATTGCTATATACTATGCCCAGGGTTCTATCGTACAGAATGCAGAGTCTGGACTTGTCATGGGTGATGCTGGTATTGTCAGCAAGGAAGTGGTCAGTGATTTAGAGAAACTGGCAAAGGATGATAATATCAAAGCCGTTGTAATCAGAATCAACAGCGGTGGAGGCGATGCCTATGCATCAGAAGAAATATGGCATTCTGTTGCAACCCTCAAATCCAAGAAACCTGTTGTAATTTCTATGGGAAACTTGGCTGCAAGTGGTGCATATTACCTTTCTGCAGGAGCATCATGGATTGTTGCACAACCAACGACCCTAACCGGTTCTATCGGCATTTTCGGATTACTTCCAGACGTAACAGAGTTGATGCAGTCAAAATTGGGTATCAAATTCGACAAAGTAATAACAAACAAACATGCGGACTTTGCATCGGCTTTGACAGCACGGCCAATGTCGGCAGAAGAGGAAGCGATGCTTCAACAATACATCAATCGCGGTTATGAGCTTTTCTGCAAACGTGTCAGCGATGGTCGCAAAATACCTGTAAACCAAGTGAAATCAATAGCAGAAGGACGTGTATGGATTGCTGAAGATGCGAAAAATCATAAACTCGTCGATGAAATAGGAGGATTGAAAAATGCTATTGACAAAGCCGCCAAGTTAGCAAAATTGGACAAATATGAAACATCCTACTATCCTGCTAAGAAAGCATGGTACGAAGATTTGTTCAGCAATATTGAAGAGGGAAACAATAATTTGGATGAGCAGCTCCAATCAACACTTGGAGTATATTATGAACCATTCAAAATGGTGAAGGACATTAAAAATCAGAATCCGATACAAGCTCGTATCCCAATACTCATCAGCGTAGAATAAACACATGGAAGGCGATTACATAAAAATCAACCACTGGCTCAAACCACTCTCTTGGCTTTATGGCATAGGAGTGTGGATTCGTGGCTTCCTGTTTGACAATAGAATCATCAAGAGCAAAGAGTATCCATTCCCAATCATAGGAGTGGGCAATATTACCGTTGGTGGCTCAGGAAAGACGCCTCATGTGGAATATCTTGTCAAGATACTGCACGAAACGCTACAAATAGCCGTTTTGAGCAGAGGATACAAGAGAAAGAGCAAGGGTTTTGTACTTGCTAAAAGAGACACGCAGATGGCAGAAATAGGCGATGAGCCATTCCAGATGCACAAAAAATTTCCAGACATCCATGTTGCTGTCGATGCGAATCGATGTAGAGGTATAGAAACCATTATGTCTGGTGAAGAAACTCACAATACAGACGTCATAATACTTGATGATGCATATCAGCATCGATATGTAACACCAGGATTGAATATATTATTGGTGGACTATCATAGATTGATCTCTAACGATGCTCTTTTACCAGCAGGCAGACTACGCGAGCCAGCATCTGCCAAATGTCGTGCAGACGTAGTCATCATGACAAAATGTCCGACAGACATGAAGCCCATGGATTACCGCATCCTACAACGCGCCATGAGTTTGATGCCATTCCAAAAGATGTTCTACACGACAATGGTACAGAAGCCTTTGACTCCATTATTTCCACAAGAAGCCCCAGAAATACAAGACGAGTCACAGCTGCCTACCATATTGTTAATTACGGGTATTGCATCACCTGAACATATGATAGCTGACTTTGAAGGAAAGTGCAAGAAACTTGTTCCGATGATGTTCCCAGATCATCATACTTTCTCCGCTTCTGATGTGGAGGCTATAAACTTGCAATATCGCATGATTGAAAAGCCTGCCATCATCGTCACAACGGAAAAAGACGGTGTTAGGCTTCGTGAAACACAAGGATTAACAAAAGGTGTAAGGCAGGCTATTTATGTTCAACCCATCGAAGTCCAGTTCATACAAGACGAAGAAATATTTATTAACACTATAGAGAAGTATGTACACAAAAGTAATCGATACAGCAACTTGGCTACGAGAAAAACTCAGCAATCCAGCATTGCAGTGCCCCGCCCCACTCCACAGCCAAGAGAAGGACAGCCTCAACCAACAGAGCAAGGTTCCGTTCCAAATGCCCAAAATAGCAATAATACTTGGAACAGGCCTCGGCCAGTTAGCACAGGAAATCAAGGTAGTACAGGAATTCTCATACAACGCCATCCCACATTTCCCGGTTTCGACAGTTGAGGGACATGACGGAAAAATGATATTCGGATACCTCGGAGGCAAGAGTGTACTTGCTATGAAGGGCCGATTCCATTACTATGAGGGATATAGCATGCAAGAGGTTACTTTCCCTGTACGTGTAATGTATGAACTGGGAATTACGACTCTCCTTGTCAGTAACGCAGCAGGAGGAGCAAACAAAGACTTCCGCATAGGAGACTTGATGGTAATAACAGATCATATTAATCTATTCCCAGAGCATCCTCTCAGAGGAAAAAACATACCAACAGGGCCACGCTTCCCTGACATGCACGAGGCATACGACAAGAAACTAATCGGCATAGCAGAGAATGTTGCTAAAGAGAAAGGCATCCGCTTAGTACACGGTGTTTATCTCGGCACTCAGGGACCAACATACGAGACTCCTGCCGAATACAAGGCATACCACATGTTAGGAGGCGATGCAATCGGTATGAGTACTGTACCAGAAGTTATCGTGGCACGTCATTGCGGTATTAAAGTGTTTGGCATCAGCATAATAACAAACATCGGGCTCTCCGACTCTCCTACAGAAGCAACACATGAAGAGGTGCAGGAGGCAGCAAGTCAAGCACAGCCAAAAATGGCCGAAATATTTAGAGGAATAATACAGAATGCAGATATTTAAAAGCGATATAAATACATTGGTCAGTACCAAGATGCTGATGGAAGGTGTACATTTTGACCTTACTTACATAGACCTCCAGCACCTTGGTTATAAAGCCGCCATGATAGGCATGAATGACATCTTTGCAGGAGGTGGAACGCCTCGCACTGTAATAATCTCATTGGGACTTTCCAAACGTTTCCAAGAACCAGAAACAGAGGCTCTTTATGACGGAGCAAAGATGGCGTGCGAAAAGTGGAATGTAACATTAGAGGAAGGAGATAAAACAGCTTCTTTAACTGGTCTTGCAGTGAATGTCACATGTATTGGGGAAGCCAATGATGATGATATAATACCACAAGATGGTGCTAAAGAAACAAATCTATTATGCGTTTCTGGCGACCTCGGAGCTGCATACATGGGACTTATGCTCTTGGAACGTGAGAAAAAAGTGTACTACGAGCAACTCAAAGAGGGAAAGATAAACAAAGACGAAGCTTGGCAACCTGATTTTGCTGGCAAAGAATATCTCATTCAACGTCAGATGGAACCAGAAGCGCGTGGAGATATTCTCAAAAAACTTCGCGAAGCAGGTATTCACCCAACTTCAATGGTCGCTTTGTCATCATCACTTTCATCTGCTATAATCAACATCTGCAAAGCATCTAATACCGGCTGCAGATTGTTTGAGAAATTCATACCTATAGATTATCAAACAGCAGTAATGGCAGAGGAACTGAACATGAACCTCACCACATGCGCTGTAAATGGAGGCGATGACCAGGAATTGCTATTCACCTGTCCAATTGGAGACAATGAGACTCTTCAAGAAATGGAGGGCATAAAAGTTATCGGACATATTACCAAGCCGGAACTTGGATTACAACTCGTGGCACGAGATGGAAATGAATTCGAGATTAAGAAACTCAATAATTAACTATTTTAATTTTCAAAAAAACTAGATTATGAAACCAACTCTTTTTCTACTTGCTGCAGGTATGGGTAGCCGCTATGGCGGTTTGAAGCAGCTTGACGGGCTCGGCCCAAATGGTGAAACCATTATGGATTACAGTATCTACGATGCCATTCAGGCAGGATTTGGTAAAATCGTGTGGGTTATCCGCAAAGATTTCGAAGAGCAATTCCGTACACAGATTCTCTCAAAATATGAGGGCAAAATAAAATGCGAACTTTGCTTCCAGTCCATTGACGCACTTCCTGAAGGATTCACTGTACCAGAAGGCAGACAAAAGCCGTGGGGTACAAACCATGCTGTACTGATGGGTAAAGACATTATCAAGGAGCCTTTCTGTGTAATCAACTGCGATGACTTCTATAATCGTGATGCTTTCATGGTAATTGGCAAGTTCCTTTCCGAGCTGCCAGATAATGCTAAAGGCCAATATGCAATGGTAGGATTCCGTGTTGGAAATACCCTTTCTGAGAACGGAACCGTGAGCCGCGGTATCTGTTCAAAGGATGCTAACGGCTGTCTTACCACATGTGTTGAACGCACAAAGATAGCACGCCTCGAAAATGGCCAGGTAGCATATCGTGCTGATAACAAGGATGATGGCGAATGGGTTAACATCGAGGACAACGCTCCTGTTTCTATGAATATGTGGGGCTTTACACCTGATTATTTCCAATATAGCGAAGAATATTTCAAGGAATTCCTGTCAGACCCTGCAAACATATCTAACCTGAAGTCTGAGTTCTTCATCCCTCTGATGGTCAACAAACTCATCAACGAAGGAACAGCTACATGTAAGGTACTTGATACTACCAGCAAATGGTTTGGTGTAACATACTCTGAGGATCGTCCTGACACAGTGGCTCGTATTGCAAAACTGGTTGAGGATGGCACATATCCTAACAAACTGTTTTAATGAATATTGATATCATAGATAATACGAAACTGGAGGAATTACGAAGTCTTGTTAATTCCTCCAGCAACGTTCTTCTTTTTATTCATTCCAAAGCCGATGGCGACGCTCTCGGTTCGGCATTGGGATGGGCAGAATACCTGCGTCAGCAAGGAAAAACAGCTACAATCGTAGCACCAGACAAATATCCAGATTTCCTGACTTGGTTACCTGGGCAACAAAATATTATACAATACGATAACAATCGAGAAAAGGTACATGTATTGTTAAAGGAAACTGACCTCGTCTGTTTCTTGGATTTAAACGCCATTTCCCGTGTAGGTGACGAGTTATCACAATACATAACGGAAAACTACACTGGCAAGCAACTCCATATTGACCACCATCTCGGACCAGATATCCCTGCCGATGTCTGCGTCTCGTTTCCGGAATTATCCAGTACGTCAGAAATTGTCTTCAAACTAATCTGGCAACTGGGTGGATACGAAGCCATGACATACGAAATGGCTCAATGCATATATTGTGGAATGATGACAGACACTGGTGGGTTTACATATAACAGCACACATCCGGACATCTTCTACATAATAGCGCTGCTGCTTGATAAGGGTATCGACAAAGACAAGATATACCGCAATATATACAACGTTTTCAGCATCGACAGATTACGCCTTTCCGGCTATATACTATATCAGAAACTAAACGTGCTGACACCATTACGTGCATCATATTACACTATTTCAAAAGAAGACCAGAAGCGATTCCACTTCAAAAAAGGAGACGCAGAAGGTTTAGTAAATATACCACTACAGATAAAAGGACATCGTCTCTCCATATCACTTCGCGAAGATACTGAAAAGCCACATCTTATATGGATTAGCCTACGCTCAGTAGATGATTTTCCATGTAACGAGATGGCTGCAGAGTTTTTCAATGGTGGAGGGCACAAAAATGCAGCAGGCGGACGATTATTATGTTCCCTCTCCGAAGCAGAAATTATTACACGAAACGCCATAAAAGCATATAAAGACAAATTATGAAAAAATACGCACCTTTATATTTCTTTGCATTAATACTTTTAGGCATAACAACTTCTTGCAACGAAACAGAAACGTATGCAGAACAGAAAAAGTATGAAAATGGTCGCATCAACGATTATATTGCAAAGCATCACATTAACTCCATCAGTGAAGAGCAATTTCACAGCCAAGGAGACTCCACCTCTGTGGCAAAGAATGAATACGTACTCTTTAGCAATTCCGGTATTTATATGCAGATAATTGAAAAGGGCTGTGGGCAGAAGTTGAAGAATGGAGAAAGCGGAGATGTATTGTGTCGATACACAGAATGGAACATCAATGGAGACTCTCTCCAGACATACAATGACAGTACTTTTGCAAGGACTCTGTCTTATGACAAATTCACCGTCCGCAACACAAGCGGATCTTTTACAGCAACCTTTGTTAATGGTGTTATGCCAAATACATACGGCAGCACTCAGGTGCCTACTGGTTGGTTGGTACCATTAACATATATAAATCTTGGCAGGCCACAGAGTGAGAAAGACAAGGTTGCACATGTCAAAATCATCGTGCCACACAACCAAGGACAAGCATACGCTACAAGCAACGTATATGCATGCTTTTATGATATAACATACGAAAGAGGACTTTAATTCTTAATTCATAATCCACTATATGTCACTTATTAAATCAATTTCTGGCATCCGCGGTACAATTGGCGGAGCCACAGGGGATACTCTCAACCCATTAGACATCGTAAAATTTACAACAGCTTACGCAACATTCATCCGCAAATCTACTCCAAACGGCTCCAACAAGATTGTTGTCGGACGTGATGCGAGAATTTCCGGAGAGATGGTAAAGAATGTAGTATGTGGAACACTTTTAGGAATGGGCTACGATGTTATTAACATTGGCTTAGCCTCTACACCAACTACAGAATTAGCCGTTACAATGGCAGGAGCAGATGGAGGTATCATCATTACAGCATCACACAACCCACGTCATTGGAATGCATTAAAATTGCTGAACAACAAAGGAGAATTCCTTACTGCCGCTGACGGCAACGAGGTTCTTGCAATAGCTGATGCAGAGGCTTTTGAATATGCTGATGTTGACCATATTGGAAAATACTGCGAAGAAAACTTCGACGAGCGCCATATTGACGCTGTACTGAATCTGAAATTAGTAGATCAGGAGGCTATCAAGAAAGCCGGTTTTCGCGTAGTTGTTGACTCTATCAACAGTGTTGGAGGCATCATTCTTCCTCCCCTACTCGACCGTCTGGGTGTGAAATATACATTCCTGAATGGCGAGGCAAATGGCGACTTCTCTCATAATCCAGAACCACTGGAGAAGAACCTCGGTGGTATCATGGATGTACTGAAGGGTGGCGGCTACGACCTCGGTATTGTTGTTGACCCAGATGTTGACAGACTCGCATTTATACAGGAAGATGGCAAGATGTTCGGAGAGGAATACACTCTCGTATCTGTTGCCGATTATGTTCTCAGTCACACCCCTGGTACGACAGTCTCAAATCTCTCTTCTACACGTGCCCTCCGCGATGTTACGGAGAAGCATGGAGGCAGCTACAGCGCTGCTGCTGTCGGCGAGGTAAATGTAACTACAAAGATGAAGGAAGTAGGTGCTGTCATTGGTGGTGAAGGTAATGGCGGAGTGATATACCCAGAAAGCCACTACGGCAGAGATGCTTTGGTAGGTATCGCCCTGTTCCTCAGCAGCCTGGCACAGAAAGGATGCAAGGTCAGCGAACTGCGTAAGACCTTCCCAGAATATTTCATTGCAAAGAATCGCATAGACCTCACTCCTGATACTGACGTCGATGCTATCTTGGCAAAGGTGAAGGAGATGTATTCTGCACAACCTGATGTTACGGTGAATGATATTGATGGTGTGAAACTCGATTTCCCGGACAAATGGGTTCACCTCAGAAAGAGTAACACAGAACCAATCATCCGCGTCTATAGCGAGGCACATTCTATGGATGAGGCAGACGA
>CAMNHS010000054.1 GCA_946539635.1 uncultured Prevotellaceae bacterium | reverse complement strand
TCTCTTTTGGAATTCCTACTTTCATACGTCTGTTTGTGTTTAGTTATTGTTTAAAATTAGTTATATAATATAATGTATATAATATTCTATCTTTTACAACTTTGCGAAGTCGCAGGTGCGGAGTTTTTCTGTTACGTCGGGGACGGTTTTCTTTTCGAAGGTGCCGTCTTCCTTGAGCCAGATGAGTTTGCGATCTATTACCTTCAGGCCTATATCCTCAAGCATCAGAGCATAGAGCGACAGCTGGATGGTATAAAGGCTGAGGTCTTGTTCCACGAGGTCGTCAAAGGGTTTTTGGAGGTATTTTCCAAAGCGGAGGTTAAACTCGCTCTCAAGACATTTGTTGGTCTTGTAGTCGAAGATTACAAAGCCTGCCTTCTCTGGCTTCCCTCCCCCATCGTAATAATACAGCATATCGAAGGTGCCACAGACCTGCTGAGAAAGGTTACGGGAAGGGTCAGGATTCTTTCCGCTATACACCCTTGTTTCGTTGAGAACGAGGTGATAAGAAGGTGGCAAGGCATCAAGAAACTTTTCCACCGCCTCTTCTTTGGGATGTATTGGAGCCAGATAGCTATATTCCTCGCTATACTGGTTGATAACGCTGGGCCTTATCATCTCAGGATGTCCAGCCCGCAGGTATGCCAGACTCTCGCCAAACTCATGCGTCTTGGTACCGAGTGAGGTTGCCCGAAAGGAATTTTGCCGCCATTGTCTTATCCAGTATTCCGGAGTCTCCCCATGACGTTCTGCATAACGCATCGCCTGAAACGCTTCGTCAAACGGCTCACGGATAAAGCGATGTGCTAACTGCGTAACAGAGGGAAGCTGACAGCCGTTGAGGATATAGATATGACCTTCCTCATGGAATTCAAGGTCTTTGAACTCCATGAGGATTTTATTTCTTGTCTCAGCAACTATTGCCGGTTCTCCCTTAATTGCAAACATTATTACCCAAATGCGATAGTGAGTCCTGCCATTACGATGCTGACCATAGACATCAGCTTTATCAGGATGTTGAGTGATGGGCCGCTGGTATCTTTGAATGGGTCACCGACAGTATCACCTACAATAGTAGCCTTGTGGGCAAAAGAGCCTTTGCCTCCGAAGTTACCCTCTTCTACCATCTTCTTCGCATTATCCCAAGCGCCACCGGCATTTGCCATAAAGACAGCCAATGTGAAGCCACAGGTAAGACCTCCTACAAGAAGTCCCAATACTCCAGCAACACCAAGCACACAACCTACGACGATAGGAATAGCGATAGCAAGGAGAGAAGGGAATATCATCTCTGCCTGTGCTGCACGAGTAGAAATCTCCACACAAGAGCCATAGTCAGGAGTTGCCTTTCCTTCAAGGATACCCTTTATCTCACGGAACTGACGACGCACCTCTTCCACCATCTTCTGTGCAGCACGTCCTACTGCCTCCATAGTGAGACCACAGAACAGGAATGCTGCCATACCTCCGATGAAGGCACCAACGAGTACCTTTGGATTCATCAGGGTAACCTGGAAGTAGTTCATGAAGTCAGGAATAGTAGCCTGTGCAGCATTGATTACTTCGCCCTTGAGGTTGGTAAGTTGCATACCTGTACGCTCCATTGCAATCTTCACCTCTTCTATATAAGATGCCAGCAGAGCCAGAGCAGTAAGGGCAGCAGAACCGATAGCAAAGCCCTTACCTGTTGCTGCAGTAGTATTTCCGAGAGCATCGAGGGCATCGGTACGATGACGCACATCCTCACCCAGCTCACTCATCTCGGCATTACCGCCGGCATTATCAGCGATAGGACCATAAGCATCAGTAGCAAGGGTGATGCCAAGTGTTGAGAGCATACCAACAGCAGCAATGCCGATGCCATAAAGACCTTTTGACAAGGCAGCAGCAGACATTTCGGTATCGAAGCCGTTTGCAAAGAGATAGCTCAGCATAATTGCCACACCGATGGTGACAACAGGAATGCAGGTAGAAATCATACCTGTTCCGATACCCTTGATGATAACAGTAGCAGAACCAGTAAGACCAGCCTCAGAAATCTTCTGTGTTGGCTTGTAGCTGTGGGAAGTATAGTATTCTGTTGCCTGTCCGATGACAACGCCTGACAACAAACCTGTTATCACTGAGAATGACAAGCCGAGCCAGTTTTCGATGCCAAGCAGATAGAGGATAGCAAATGTAGCACCAGCAATGAATACTGCTGAAACATTGGTACCTACAGACAGCGAATGAAGCAAGTCCTTCATTGTTGCGCCTTCCTTTGTACGAACCAGGAAGATACCGAAGATGCTAAGGAACACGCCGACAGCAGCAATCAGCATAGGAGCGATGACAGCCTTCAGCTGCATATCAGGAGCCATAGCGAAGGCAGTAGCACCAAGGGCTGCAGTAGAGAGAATAGAGCCGCAATAGCTTTCATACAGGTCGGCACCCATACCAGCAACATCGCCTACATTATCGCCTACATTATCAGCAATAGTAGCAGGGTTGCGAGGGTCATCCTCCGGAATGTCAGCCTCAACCTTTCCTACGATATCAGCGCCAACATCAGCAGCCTTAGTATATATGCCGCCACCCACACGAGCAAAGAGAGCCTGTGTAGAAGCACCCATTCCGAAGGTAAGCATTGTCGTTGTGATAGTGATAAGTGCCATCTGGTCGCCATGATAGAAATGACTCAGGACAAGGAACCATATTGCAATATCCAGCAAGCCGAGACCTACGACAGTAAGACCCATTACGGCACCGCTGCGGAAGGCAATCTTCAAGCCGCCGTCAAGACTCTTGCGGGCAGCATTCGCAGTACGGGCGCTGGCATAAGTAGCTGTCTTCATTCCGAAGAATCCTGCAAGGCCAGAGAAGAAGCCACCAGTAAGGAAGGCAAACGGAACCCAAGGATTCTGCACCTCAAGTACATAAGCCATAAATGAGAAGATTACAGCAAGCACTACGAAGACAATCGTAACGACTTTGTACTGCTGTTTCAGATAAGCCATAGCGCCACTGCGCACATGACCTGCAATTTCACGCATACGAGGCGTGCCTTCATCTGCAGACATCATCTGGCGGAAGAAGCACCACGCCATACCCAGTGCCACAATAGATGCTATAGGCACCAACCAAAAAGCTAATGGAGTGTTCATGTTAATTTATTGAAAATTGAATATTGATAATTGAAAATTGATAATTGAAAATTATTTCCTATTGGGCTTATGGGGCTTATGAGGCTTATGGGAGTCCTCAAAACCTGAATGTCATTCTGTGATAAGGTGTCGGGCCGTATTTCTTTATTGCCTCCCTATGTTTCTCTGTCGGATAGCCCTTATTCTGCAGCCAGTCATACTGCGGATATTCCTCCGCCAGCTGTGCCATATAGTCATCACGATATGTCTTTGCCAATATGCTGGCCGCTGCTATCGACAGATATTTCCCATCGCCCTTCACAATAGTGGCATGAGGCATTGCCATTATCCCTCCATCAGGATAGTATGGGTCGAACTTGTTGCCATCTATTATCAGGAACTCTGGTCGCACCTTTAACTGGTCCAAGGCTCTGTGCATAGCACGATACGAAGCATGCAAGATGTTTATCTCGTCTATCTCCTGTGCTGTACACACTCCTACTGCCCACGCTATAGCATCACGCTCTATCTCTGTACGCAGTTGGTAGCGAGTCTTTTCGCTCAGCTGTTTCGAATCATTAAGAATATCGTTGTGATAGTCAGGCGGCAATATCACGGCAGCAGCATATACACTGCCAGCCAGGCATCCTCGCCCAGCCTCATCGCAGCCAGCTTCTACAACTCCTTTCTTATAATAAGGTAACAGCATCGTTTTGCATGTTTAAGCGTATCAAGGCACAAAGATACGAAAAAATTTGATTACACAAGAAGAAATAATAAATTTATTTACGTAAAAAAATATTTTACCCTTAAGGAAAAGTTATGTTCAAGGGCCTGAAACACCTGTCCAAGGGCTGTAAACTACTGTACAAGGGCCTGAAACATATGTTCAAGGGCCTTGAACATAAAATTCCCCTAGGGAGAAATTATTTTCCATCGGGGAGAAAGAGAAAATCCCCCCATCAGAAAATAAAAAAACATCACCTCAAAAAATAATTTCTTCCTACCTTTTTTGATATTTATTTTGCAGTTTCAGATATTTTTTGTACTTTTGCGCCCGTTTTTAGTACGGATAACAAATGAAAAGATTGTATATAATAATAGGAAAGCACTTAGCATTGGCAGTTGTTGCGCTGGTTCTTACGGCATGTTCATCATCTGCTGACGATTACATAGAGATTTACGAGGACGGCACAGACAAAGCGGGAGAAGCCTTGACCAAGAAGAAGTTAGCCAAGATTACTTTTGATGTGCAAGATAACGTAAAAGACTTACAAAACAGAATAGGAGCAAACAAGAGCAAGTTCTCTGAAAAAGAGTACAGAAAGATTTTTGATGCCCAGAACAAATTCTATGATGCAGTTGAGAAACGCGACAAGGAATTATCCAGATAAAATCCAATTTGTTTTGCTCTTTTAACAAAAAAGACAAAAAGAATTGAAAAAAATTTGGCTGTTAGTAAAATATTTTATATTTTTGCACCCGATTATATAAAATATAACTAGAATCTAATGTACACAACTTCTTGGATTACATACCTATTTAATTTGTTAATGGCATATGGTACTTATTATGTAACATATTTCATTAACATGTTTCAAGGTTACCCAATAGAAGTAAGAATCGCCGCCATTAACACAACAGCATCATTGTTAGGCATAGTTGCAATAAGGCTGTTGCTCTTAAGAAAAAGAAACAGCAGAAGGTTAAACAAAAAGATCAGAGAAAAAATAAAAAGACGTTTTGGAAAGGGGCTTGACTATATAATTTCAGAAGAGGCCAATCCTAACATGAGCCGTCGTGAGGTGATGCATGCTATGGGCATTGAGAAAGACATTGCCGAAAAGAAGGCTATACTGAAGACGAAGCGTGAGAAATGGATTTTCTGCCGTTTAGTATATCACGCATGTACATCGTGCAGCGTACAAAAAGGACGTTGGAACAATCTGCAGATGATGCTCACGCTATTCAAAGTGCAGGAATATCTGGAGAGTGAAGTAAGCATGGGTAGCAGACGACACAGGGTAAAATGCCTAAGCATGCTACGAACTTTCAAATTATACATCAGTCCTTGGGTTCTCAACAAACTGCTTGAGTCTCACAACCTGCGCGAGCGCCGTTTGGCGATGTATGCAATGGTGATGTCAAGTACCGATAACGATTTGGACTACTACGAAACAGACTTTTTCGACAAGAATTGTTGCATTTATGACGAGATCGAACTCGGTTATGCATTGCATCGCCGTAAGAGAAACGGTTTAAGACTTCCGAACCTTGCTACATGGGCTTTGAGGCAAGAGCACCCTGAGACGAAGTGCATCTTCGTCAGATTGATGCGGCGTTTCGACCAAAAGGAATATTGTGGCCAGCTCATTGAGCTATACAAGGAGAGCAAACACAAGAAACTGATTGAAGAAATTTCAAGAACATGGGGATATCTGCACTATCTGGATGGTGAACAACTGATGTCAGATGCCCTGCTGATGCAACCTGACGACACAAAGGTTGCCATCATGCACGCCCTGACACGTCTTGCCACTGGCAAGAGTTTGGAATTATTAGCTGGAAGCTTCTACACCCACACAAACCCTCATGTAAGGTTTGAGGCACTGCGTTGCCTATACAACTATGGAGAAGAAGGGAAAAAGAGGTTCTTCGAAATAGAGCAACAGGCATCCGAACTTGACAAAAAATATTTTGCATTCTTCCACAACCCTATCACATTGGAAAAGATACGCTTAGACAAAGAGCAGGCATATCACCCATCTGTGGAAATGGTATATAACTGGAGTTAAGGGAATTAAGAATTTTGAATTAAGAATTAAGAGTTGAGGACATAACGCCATTATGTGGTTAACCATATATTACATATTCTGTTACCTGATATTCGGCTATTCGCTTTTGATTATGCTGAGTTATCTGTTTCTGGCATTCCAGAGCTATAGGACGCAGCACGCGTTACGCGTTGATATGCCAAGCGACGAATCTATCAAATTCCTGTTGGAAGGTTCGCCGTTGACTCCTGGCGTGTCTATCATTGCCCCAGCCTTCAACGAGGAGGTAACCATCATTGATAATGTCTATTCGTTGATGAACATAGACTACCCCAACTACGAAATCATCATCGTCAACGACGCCAGTACCGACAGGACAATGGAACTGCTCATCAATGAATTCTCACTTACAGAGATACCATACGATGTTGCGATGAAGGTACCATCGAAGCCTATCAAACGAGTGCTGAAATCTACAAAAGACGAGTTCAGCAAGTTGGTAGTAGTTGACAAGGAACATGGTGGACGTAAGAGTGATGGTTCTAATGCCGGCATCAATGTCTGTACGAACAAATATTTTGTATGTACCGATGTGGATTGTATCATAGAGCCTATGGCACTCTATCGTATGATATGGCTTGTCGTAAACAGCCACGAGCCCATGATAGGTGTCAGTGCCACCATGCTTATGAGTAATGCCTGCATTGTGGAAAACGGTCGTGTGGTAGAGGCTCATGTACCGACCCGAATATTCCCGATGTTCCAGCAGCTGGAGTATATGCGTTCGTTCCTTATCGGTAAGTTAGGATGGGCGACAATGAATGCGCTGCCAAACATCTCGGGCGGTTTCGGTATGTTTGATACTGACGTCGTAGTAAAGTCTGGCGGATACGACCAGACGAGTATGGCGGAGGATATGGACATGCTGCTGCGAATGGTGACATACATGAAGAACAATGGTAAGCCTTTCCGCTTGGCACAGGTGCCACAGGTATGCTGTTGGACAGAAGGACCTTCAACACTTAAGGCGCTATACAGACAGAGAACACGCTGGGCACGTGGACTATGCGAGATTATAACCAACCATAGACAGGTGTTCTTCAATCCGCACTATGGCCCTATCGGGGCAATAACCTTGCCATACGTCTTCATCTTCGAATTTATTGCTCCAGTCCTGGAACTCTTCGGACAGATCTTTATGATATGGCTGCTCTTCGCAGGAGGTATCAACTGGGGAACAGCCTTTATCATTTTCGGTATGATATACGTATTCTGTATATTCATGTCCTTCATGCTGACATATTTCGACTACAAGATAAAAGCCATCCAATGGCACAAAGTATGGAGAAGCCATACGAAACTGATAATAGCATCAATGTTGGAACCTTTCATATATCACCCTCTTATCACCATATTCTCAAACATCGGATATTGGAGGTTCCTCATGAATACAACGGCTGTATGGAAGCCTATACAGCGAACAGGCGTGAAGAAGAGAGGGGCTTCGCCCGACAAGGCAAAAGTAAAAAGTGAAGAATCAAACGTGAAAAGTGAAAAGTGAAATATTATGCGTAATGCGATAATTATAATAAGTTTTCTATTGATGCCATTAGCGTTATTTGCTGACGGTTATACTCCACGTTACTATATATCAAGGGCAGAATCCTATATTCAGTCGAGAGCATGGAACGAAGCGAAACGTGTCATTGACGAAGGTTTGAAAGTATATCCGGAAGATCCAGACCTGCGTTACTATAATGGTAGATACTATTATCAGGCACGACATCTTAATGAAGCCCGATACAACTTGGTAAAAGCCATCCAGGTTGAAGACCAGCATTTCAGAGCCAAGCGTGTTCTGGTAGATGTAGAAGATGATGCCAAGCACTATTCCAGTGCTATATGCTATATCAATGAACTGTTGGAATTCCAACCATACGACATTGACTTATGGAGACGCAAGATTGCTCTATACCGTAAGATGAATAATAACACAGAGGCCGATGCTGCATTGGAGCGCCTGTCACGTATATACCCCAACGACACCATAGTAGCGAAAGATATCAGAAACCGTCGCCGCGAAAATCTACGCAACATAACTCATACCAGTAATCTTACTGAATCTGCTGCTACAATAGAGCAATGGTTAGATAAAGACCCCAACAATCTGGAATACTACCTCGACCTCATTGGTGTATATCAGAAAATGGGTGAATTTGAGAAGTCCATTGGTGTTGCCAATCGAGGTCTGCAACAATTCCCAGGCAACAAAATTCTCGTCAACAAGATGGTAGGAATCTTAACTGATTTAGGACTTTACTCTCAAGCGTTTGACATTGCCAAGCGTTACGACCCACACGGCACAGCATACAAGAATCTGTTACATGAAGTGGCAGCACAAGCGCGAATGCACGACAGCTATGACATTCACGGCAGGCTGTATGCAGAGACGCACGACCGCGATGCGCTGACATACCTCATCAACACTTCGCTGACTCGCGGTTATTATGACGATGCCCGCATGTATCTCAACGAAGGCATGAAGTTAGAAGGACGCTCTGCCAAGCTACTGATGAAACAATATGCCCTTGAGAAACGCATGGGCAATGAACGCGAGATGCATAAGCTACTCCTCGAACTATATGCTATGAATCCTAAGGACGAAGAGCTGCAAGCGGAATATTCCGATATGATACTTAAGCTTGCCATCAATGAGATGGCTGGCGAACAATGGGCTGATGCAGCAGAACACCTGAAGAGGGTTCTCGAAATAATGCCAATCACTAATGAGTCATGGCCTGCTGCCGTATCACGCCGCATTACGTGTCTCGGACACATGGGGCAATATGAAGAAGCCCGTCTGCAATATAAGGAAGCTGCAGTAAAGAGTCCGGAAAACAGCAAGCGCTTTGCATCAGCGTATGAGGACATCGTAGCAAACAGGTTACACTTTCTCATCGAAGAGGAGAACTACGACGAAG
>CAMNHS010000053.1 GCA_946539635.1 uncultured Prevotellaceae bacterium | reverse complement strand
TTCTCTTCCTTCGCGTCGTCCTCAACGTCGGTGACGCCCTTCATGCCGTCCTTGAAACTCTTGACGCCACTACCGAGACCTTTCATCAACTCTGGTATCTTCTTACCACCAAACAGCAGTAGTACTACCAATGCGATGACCAGAATCTCTGTTCCGCCTAATCCAAACATAATAAGTCCTCCTTTTATTACAAATTTGGGGCAAATATACAAAAAAAAATAGAATAAATGAAGAAAACCGAATATATTAACTACTTATTTCCTGTTGTGCAGAGCAAAAATTTGTGTAATATGGAAAAAATGTGTACATTTGCGACCTAAATAATAAATTTATTCACATGGCCAAGAAATTATTAACACTTTTGTTATTATTTGTTTCAGTTAATGCTGCTATGGCAGCCAGTATGGACACTCTTGTTGTTCGCATCAAAGCAATGCGTTGTGAGGATTGTGCGCATAAGGTAAGCCTTGCCTTGAATGGTAAGCCAGGAGTCGAAGGGTTACAGTTCGACCTGGAAAAGCGTACAGTGGCAGTGGCATACAATCCTGCAAAGACGAATACAGACAGCATCTGCGCTACCCTTACAGCAACAGGACGTTATAAGCCAAGCACCTATGACCCAAAGGAGAAAATCAGACGCGGCATGGGACTGAAGGCGGATGAGATGAAGACGGAGGCTGATGCTGAACTCATAAAGAAGAATCTCTACGAGATGGTGGGTATGGATAGTGTCGGTCCTAATCTTGCAAAGGGATATATCTTTGTACGCTATGATGCCAACAAGACAACAAAGGCTACTATACGACAGAGATTGTTGGATATAGGCTTTACGCCAGTAAGCTACTATACCAGCAATATTATCAGTTTTGCATATTTCAAAATACCGGCAGAAGCTGCCAATGACGAAACGATAGAAACAGTATTGTCCTTGGATGGTGTGGATGACGTTAACGTTAATCCCAAGAAGGGCTCCCTCGCTATTACCTATGTCAATACAGAGACTAATCTGGAAAAACTTCTTGCTGAAATACGTGCTGAGGGAATTGAGGTTAAGAAATAAAGTTTAGAGTTTAGAGTTGAGAGTTAAAAGTGAAGAATCATAGTTAAATGAAGACACGTTTTCTATTATTGATGCTTACGCTCGTCAGTACGTTTGCCTTTGCACAAAAGGGCGGATCTGCCTATGACATAAGTGTTAGCGTTACCGATGCCCAGACGAAAGAGCCCATCATAATGGGTACAGTACAGCTAAATCCTCTGGGACAGTATGCTGTTACGGATATGAAGGGTAGGGCGATAATAAAGAATATACCTCAGGGAACATATACCCTGTCGGTGACGTATGTGGGATATGAGACCTACACCACGAATATTGCCATTACCAACAAGAACCTCGACCTGAATATACGCATGTCAGAGGCTTCTCTGGCATTGAAGGAGGTTAGCGTGACTGCCAAGCAGAATGCTTCCGGATCATCTACTGCCAGCATCATAGGTCGTCAGGCTATCGATCACCTTCAGGCATCGTCATTGGCGGACATCATGCAGCTGGTGCCAGGACAACTGATGGGACATAATAATCTGATGTCGCAGACAAACCTGCAAATACGACAGTTGGTCAACGACCCTACGGCAGCTTTTGGTTCCAGTGTGATGGTTGACGGGGTGCCTATTTCAAATAATGGCTCGCTGTCACAGGGCCCTATGACCGAATTTACTGGTACTGACCTGCGAAACATCTCTGCAGATGATATCAATGACGTGGAGGTGGTACGAGGTATTCCATCAGCAGAATATGGTGACCTCAGCGGCGGTATGGTGATAGTACACTCAAAGGTGGGTGTCACTCCGTGGCAGGCGAAGGCAAAGGTTAATCCTGCCCTCATGAACTATTCTGTCAGCAAGGGTGCTAACATTGGAAAACTGGGTATTATAAACGGTAGCTTTGACTATGCACAGGCATGGGGTGACCCACGATGGAAGACAAATTCATACCATCGTTATACGGCTTCATTCGGATGGAGTTACGACATCACTCCCAAGTGGAATATGAACACCAAGGTGCGTTATATGATGGCGAAAGACTGGACCGGCGATGACCCCGATGCAACCGTTGAGGGTTCGGACAAGAAAAACAAGAACCAGACAATATCCTTTACGCATAACGGTCGCATACAGGTGGAAAAACTCTTTGCCCGCACAGTGAACTATACGATAGGACTGAGTTTTACTCGCAATGACAAGAGAGAAATTGGACTGGCAAAAATATCTGGTGGTTCTATAAATCCGATACTGACAGCCCGCGAAACAGGATATTACATAGTGCCTTATGAGAAGATAGCCTATCGTACGACAGCATATACGGAGAGCCACCCGGGTAACCTGTTTGCAAAGATTGGCAATAGCTTTTACGTAAAGGCTGGAAAGACGCGACAGACTTTCAAGGTTGGTGCAGAGTATCACTACGACTGGAATACCGGACGCGGCTATTATAATGAGAATGACCGCTATCCATTGGTGCCAAACAGCGATGGTCGTCCAAGGGCATATAGCGATATCCCAGGACTGCATCAGATTGCTGCATATGCAGAGGACCAGTTGGTATGGACGATGAACAAGGTAAATCGCCTGCGTACCACCTTCGGTTTACGTTTTACTGCCATGCAGCCATTCTCAAATGTTGCTACGACAGCTCTTTCTCCACGTCTTAATCTTTCATTCTCTGCAACAAAGTGGCTTGACATACGTGCTGGTATTGGTATGAATTCTAAGACTCCAGGTCTGAACTATCTCTATCCCGATAAGAAATATGTTGACAGACCTGCAGCACCGGCAGACCAGAATGCAGCAACTCAGGCATATCACACATACGTCTATAACGTAGAATATTCCCGTAACCTGAAGAATGCCACAACAACAAAGGTGGAGGCCGGCTTTGATATTAGACTGAAGAATGGCAAGAAACTGAGTATCCTGGGATATATAGACAATACGCCTGATGGCTTCGGTAATCTTACAGAGTTCCATACATATACTGCCAACTATTTCGCAAATCCCGATATGTCGGGAGCTCCGCAGCGTTCAGATGTGGTGTTTATTACAACGGGAGCAGTAGGAAATGTGGCACACACGAAAAATCGTGGTATAGAGGCTGATATGGACTTCGGAACATGGAAGGTTATACGTACATCGTTCTACCTCAGCGGTGCTTATCAGGAGTCAAAGACATGGTCCACAAATCTCAATGCGACGAACCTGAGCAGCAAGTACCTGCCTGACGACCCATATAAGAAGACGGATACACAGCCATTCAAGTTGGTTTATCCTAACGGCTTGGATGACAGCTATTCAAAGTACCGTCGTTTGGTGACAACCCTTCGTACCGTTACACACATACCGGAACTGCGTATGGTGGCATCACTGACGACACAGGTGATATGGCATAGCTGGAACCATTCATATAATATGGACAAGAATCCTATTGGATGGATAGACCCACAGTGTAACTATCACGAGATAACTAACGAGATGTTGGCAGGATATCTTGGAATGGATGCCAACTATTATGCTACGGCGCCTAACGGTATAGACAATGTACCTATGTACAAACTGCTGAGCCGCTCCATAGACATGGAGACAGAGTCGAGTCCGATAACATGGAATGTGCAGGCGCGTATCACAAAGGAACTCGGCAAGGTGGGAGGACTGTCATTCTATGTGAACAATGCACTATACTATGAACCTTTCCTGTATAACAGCAGCCATAGCAAGACACGTTCGCAATATAACACTGGCTTCAGTTTTGGTGCGGAACTTTACTTTAATCTTTAATTGCCATAATAACGTGATATAGTAATATCGAAATATCGTAATAATGAAACATCTAAATAATCTCATCATTTCTTTGGCAGTGCTGTTGGTCACGCTCGCCTCTTGCATCAATTATGATGATGCAGGCAGACTGGTGAATATTCAGGTACACCTGAAGAACCCTGCGGACTTCAAAGAAGGTGCCGCACTGGACAATCAGGTGGTCACGATAAAGAGCAAGACAGTAGAAAGGACTGCCGTGACAGACGAAAACGGCATAGCAACTTTCGAGGGCTGTATGCCAGACGTGTATAACATATCGTCGTATATAGAACTGACTGGTGAGGAATATACAGAAAAGACCGGCTCCACAGACCCTGTAGAAGAATGTAGGATAACAGCTACGTTGAACGAACAGTTGTTTGACGAGGCACGTGAACAGTCTCCGATAGAGGTGGAGGCAACCATTATGTCTATTATCAATAAAATAGACGGTGACGATAAAAAAGCTTATAGGAGGTATATTGTAATAAGCAAGATATACAGTTCGGGCTCTAAATACAACGGCAACAAGAACTATATGGCAGGCAGATATATAGAGCTTTACAACCAGTCAGACAAGACGGTTGATATTGCCGGTATGTATATAGGCTTGTTAGAGTCAACAGCCAATAGCAACAGATTATACACTATAGAGCAGTTGAAACAAGACCCAACCATCAATGGTCAGAAGGTGGCAGTAAAGCAGGTATATCGTATTCCTACGGATAAGGAATATCTGGTGGAGGGCGGAAAGAGCATCGTTATTACGAACAGCGCCATAGACCATAGTAGTGTGAACCAGTTTGAGGCAGACCTTTCGACAGCAGACTTTGAGGTGGTAGATTATATGGACAATCTGGAGCACAACGATAATGTCGTGAAGTTGTCACGTGAGTTTTATGCCATTTCATCGTTGAAGGGCATGAACCTGATGCAGGGCGGACCGTGCGGCATCATTATATTTGATACAGACGAAGATATCAACACATGGGCTACGACGTATGGCTTTGGAAAGACATCCGGTTCGATGGTATATCTGCTCGTTCCAAACAGCACGATAAAGGACGGCGTTGATTTCATTAAGAATACCAGTACTGGTCCGAACCTATCTACAAAACGCCTTTATGACGAGATAGACGCAGGATGCACCCACATAGATGCCTTGAGCGGATATACCGGCGAAGTGGTATATCGCAAGACGGCACGTAAAACCTCCGATGGTCGCAAGGTATTGATGGATACGAACAACAGCAGCAACGATTTTAAGGTTTCAACAACAATAAAACCACGAGAGTATGATGAATAAACGATATATCACGATAATGGCAATGGTGCTGACGGCATGCACCATGTATGCCCAACAGACGGCATCTGCTCTTGGGGAGTATCGTTTCGACGATGCTACGCAGTTGTGGCGACATACAGATAATGCTGCAGGTCTGGGCATTGATACCACGCGCAACCGTGGATATGCAGAGATAGGGTATTACCACCACAGCGGTGACTATACCAGAGTGCAGGAAGGAACACGAAGCAACCAGCTGCGTTTTGAGACGGAGAGGTATCAGAAGATAGGGAAATACATATATGGTTACGGCAGGTTTGACTTTGACTATGGACGTGTGAACAACCGTACATGGGCAGATGTCCGTCGCCCGTATAACTCGAATCCGTATTTCTCTGGCAGTGCCATCATGGGCAAGTATGACTTCCAGGACTTTAACTTTACTGCTGCCTTGGGTTCAGCTGCTATAGGAAAGTGGCATTTCGGTATGCGGTTAGACTATAACGTAGGTGACCTGAGCCGCCTGCGCGACCCTCGCCCGCGTTCGCAGCTGCTGGAGTATAAGATAATACCTGCCGTAACATATACCTTTGGCAAAAATACCTTCGGCCTGAGCGGTAACTATCATCGCAGGAAGGAAAAGATAGACGGTATAAAGACTGTCCAGACCGATGCCACGATTACATATTACAACATGACAGGCTTAGAGCATGCTGTCGGTACTGTCAGCGGCTATAGCGGCTACCAGAGAGAATGGGTTGACCACCGCTTTGGAGCTGAACTGACATATAGCCATAAGTCTGACAAATATTACATGATTGCTGCTGCTACTATAGACCGTGGCTCGGAGAATATCCTGGGGCAGTATGAGAAAGAAGAAGGAAAATATGTTGATTACAACTATGGATTCAGCATCAGGAACCGTATAAAGGCAGAGAACCTGCTGCATGAGATAGACTTCTCACTGGGATATGAGCAATCGTATGCAGATGAATATACCCAGAAATACAAGGCTGAGAATAATGACGAGATACATACAAAGACTTACTCTTATGAACATCGTCTTCCTGACGGCACAATAGAAGTGAGGGATTCAACCATAACGCAGACATATCCTGTGTCATCACAGTATTATGAAACGATGCTTGTGATGAAAAAACGTTATCGTGTAAAGATATTCAAGACAGATTTCCATTACCGCCTGAATTTCACTGATGAAGGAAGAGTGAATCGCTATGTTGGTGCACGTTTTACTACGTGTGATACAAAAAACATTTACATACTGCCGGAGTCAAGCCTACATTATGACGGCTACAACCTGCTGCTCGAAGGCGGTACGAGTCTGTTGAAGCATCGCCTTTGGATAGATGGTGGTGTTACGATGCATTTCAATGGCACCGCTGCGTTGGCACTTAATGACCCGACGACAGACTATGCAGTGGGAGTGTTGATTCCTGACATGAAGTATTATCGCTCAAACTACGTAAAGGGAAGTTTGAGCGTGACATATCAGTTCCCAATTACTTTCAAGAAAAAGCAAACCATGTGGTACGTCAGGGCTAATGGTGACTGGTTGAGAACCAACAGTAACCTTCACGCCTCCAGTTTCGGAGTAACACTGGGAATGTTTAATTAGGTGAAAGGTGTCCCATTAGCCCCATTAGCCCCATTAGACCAATAAAAACTATAATTCAAAATAATTAATTAACAAAACAAAAAAGTTTATGAAGATTTTTACACAGATTAAGACGCTGGCTCTCGTTGCCGGCATGATGTTGACAAGTAATGCAAATGCTACAATTGCCTCAAACAAAGTTAGTAGTGGTGACCTTGTGATAAGCAAGGTATTTTATTCTGCCTCAAAGAATGCAAGTGGCAGCGGTAACTATATAGCAGGTCAGTACATTGAGATTTACAACAACCGCGAGGAGGAAGTGGAAATCTCTGGTATGTATGTAGCCCTTGTCGAGAGTGAGTCAGCTGCCAGTGCCTATACTCAGGCTGCTATAGAGGCTGACGCCGACTTGAAGAGCATGCTGGGCGGAAAGATTGTCGTAAAGCAGATTTTCCAGATTCCAACAGACAAGACATACACCGTCGGTGCAGGTAAGTCAATCATTATCTGTAACAGTGCTATTGACCATACAACAGGAGCTGTTACGGGTCACGACCTGTCTGGTGCAGACTTTGAGGTAAAGACTACAAATGCCAAATATCCTCATAATGATGCGGTGCCGGCAATGACACTTGTCTATACCATGACCCCAACCCTCGATTTCATGAACCTTTCATACACAGGCACAAGCTCTGCCGGCGTAGTGCTGCTCAAGAACAATGCTGCAGCCATCGTTACTGCAGAGGAGAGTCTGGTGTTTGGTAGAGGTAAGACAACAGGTAATAAGTTCGCTCTCGTAAACCCATACTATGCCATCGATGCAGTGGAGATATTGGGCAATGTGAAGAGCAAAGGTGTTGACGCAACGCTGAAACGTCTTAACGATACATACGATGCTGGTATTGCATCAACAACTGCTGAAGGTGGCTACAATGGCGAGACAGTATATCGTAAGACAGCTTTCGTCATGGCTGACGGTCGCAAGGTGCTCTATGATACAAACAATTCTTCTGTTGACTTCCAGGCATCTGCCACCATCCAGCCACGCGCTTTTGATGAAGAGCCTGCCGGACTGACAGAAGGTACAATAACCATTCCTGCAACAGGGTATCTCGTGTTCCGCCCGGAGAAGAGCGTATTCGGTGAAAAAGACCTGACTTTCACCTATATCACAGTCAATGCCAAGAACTCAGACCTCGCTTATAACGAATATAAAGGTACAGACGAACTGCTCGCAAGTTCTAACTTTATCGTTGTCGGCACACCTGGCACACACAAGGTATATTACAGCGAGGCACAGGCAACAAAGAAGATTCCAAGCAATGCGCTCACATGGTCAGACGAAGACAGCAAGGAATTCACAAGTGCAAGCCAGAAGACCCGCATCATATACAAGTGGGTTGATACAACAGAGAAGACTGGCTTCCAGCGTGTGGCTAAGACGGCTGAGGGACTATACAACTATGCAGAGTTCAGTGGTGATGACCGTCTGTATCTCTACATCACCCCTGCTATGGCAACAGCTTTCTTTGCTGCAAACGGTGCTGACAGTGCAGACAACCTCGACTTCCTCGTATGGCATGGTAAAAAACCTGACTTAACAGGTGTCAAAACAGTAGATGCTGCTGTAAAAGCAACTGCAACGGGTGCAATCTATGACATTAACGGCAACAAAGTAAACCTTATGCAGAAAGGTAACGTCTATATTATTGATGGCAAAAAGGTTTTAAAATAAATGAAAAAGGTAATTAGTATTTTAGCACTGTTCTCAATGGTACTCATTCTGTCAAGCGCCAAGGGCGATGACGGGGTGATGACAAAGGAGAATGGTATGTATGTAGTAAATACCACTACATTGGGAAAGAATGTCGTTGGATATGTTGCTGCTACGCCACTGAAGATTTATATCCAGAAGGATAAAATCGTGAAGGTTGAGGCACTGAAGAATCAGGAAACTCCGAAGCACAACGCAAAGGTGAAGCGTATGCTCCTCACTAAATGGGACGGCATGAAGGTAAAGGAAGTGGCAAAACAGAAGGTGGACGGCGTTACAGGAGCAACCATTACTTCTGATGCTATGAAGAAGAATGTTCAGCTGGGAGTTGAATATTATCTGAAGCATAAGTAAGAATCCTACGATAATGATGGCAGGAGAAAATGATTTTTTTTCATTTTCTCCTGTTTTTCTTGCATTATTCATAACTTAATCGTATCTTTGCAC
>CAMNHS010000052.1 GCA_946539635.1 uncultured Prevotellaceae bacterium | reverse complement strand
GGTAAGAGGTGAGTGACACTTAAGGCGCCAAAAGTCATAAATCCTCAATTTTCAAAGATGCGTTTAAGTTATGCAAAATGGAAAATCGCTTTTATATTTTCAAACCAATCCCTCCGTGGGAACAAAATTCTTCACCACAGAGAACACAACGCTATTCTTTCATCCTCATAAAGGCGAGGCCTACGGCTATCCATATTATCTCTCTGACGCGGCAGATGATGCTGACAAAGATGCCGAGGGCGGCTGAAAGCCCAAGGGCGGCGATAGAGAGTACGAAACCGCCTTCCTGAACGCCAAGCTGCATGGGGAGAAAGCCGATGAGATTGGCGAAAAGCGTCGTGAAGGCAAGTATCAGGATAGAGTGGAGGAAGGTGAGCAGAATGCCGCTGAAACCGCCTCCGCAATCGATGCCGAACAATAGGAGCATGAAGAGTATCTCGGTTGCCTGAACTATGCGTGAAAGGTATTCCAAAAGCAAACTGTTGTAGAAGGCTTTCTTGTCCTGACTGAACAGGGCTGCTATCTGGGTGTCAACATTATGGAGGGCTTCCGCATGATTGGTGGAGAAACGGGCGCTCCAGCCTTTCAACCCCGGAATATGTCCTATCCACCTTATTACATTGACGACAAGGCCGTTGCGGTAGCCTTTTGAGAAGAGATAGAAGGCTATGAGGCAGAAGACGATGATGATGCCCATCGTGATGCCGATGGCTGGCGTCATAGGAACGTCTCCGATGGCTGCAAGGGCGAGGTAGAGGAATACCGAGGTGAACCACAGCCAGAAATGGGCGAAGATATGCATCATGGCATAGAGTATGACGGATGATGACGCATGTTGCTTCGAGATGTCTCGAGAGAGTTCCATGATGCGATAGGGCTCGCCGCCAAGTCCTCCGACAGGGGTGGCATAGTTGAGAGCATATCCTGTTACGGTAAGTCGGAAGATGCGCCAGAAGCCGGGCAGCTTCTCATATTTCTCAATATCATCGGCACTTCGCATCACTCCTCGCATCACTTCCCGCCACGCAAGGCCGTTGATGCCATAGATGATAATCCAAACGCCAAGGATGGGGATGAGCCAATAACCTGCATGACACAGATGCTCCCACAGTTCGATGAAACTGACATCGAATGTCAGCATCATGACAACTACGGCAACTACGCCAATGATAAAAAAGAGGTCATTTAATCGCTTCTTCGTCCAAGTCATAGTTTTGCTGCTAAACGTTTGCTGAATGCTTCGTGGCGATGCTGCACATATGCTGTCAGCAGCCCCATGCCGACTATCTCCCACACAAAGTTGAGGGCTGGCACATCGAGCAGACAGAACATAAAGAAGAAGGCTGCACGGAAATTGAAGGTGAGGAGTCCGTTCCACTTTATCAGGGCAAGTGACTCTTTGTGGAATTCCTCACGGATTGCGCTCGGAATCTGCCCTATGCCGCCATATTTCTGGGTCGCCAGTGCTACGAAATTCTGGAACTCTGGCGTAGCTTTCTCTTGCTTTACGGTATAATCAATATATGATTTCTGGAAGGCTATCTCTGCCCATGAAGCCTTTCTGTCTTGCAGTTCCTTAAGTTTCTGGCGCTGTATGTCAGAATGGTCGAGTTCGCTACCTTCTTCACCTTTCAGGAAGAGCAGGTGTACCTGTATGTAATAGTCCGCTACTCGCTGCTGACCGCCCATACCTTGGAAACCAGAGATAAAGGAGAGTATCAGGACGATGCCTGTGGCAATGAGGGTGTTCTGCTCATTGTTCTCTATTCCCAAGAAGGAAAACTCTATGTCATGATGCAGGTAGAACCTATATACAATGCACAGATAAATGGGGATAAACCATACAAAACCGGCCATTCCATCGAGAATTCTGCCAATAGGACTCTTCTTTCCTGTCAGGCGTGCCAGCTGACCGTCAACACAATCGAAGATATCGGCCCACATCAGCAGAATGACACCAATGAGGTTTATCAGGAGACCTGTCGTGCCATTATAGTAAAAAGAGGTCTGGGCAAAGAAATAAGCACTTATGACACCAATAATCATTGACCAAATGGTGACGGTATTGGGATGAATATCAAATACTGCAAACAAACGAGCTATTTGATAACATAGGGGACGAATGACATGAAGATCGAGCCAGTCTTCCGTCTCTATTGACTTGAGGGAGGCTTGGTAGCCTTGTTTTTGTTCCATACAGGGTGCAAAGGTAGAAAAAATAATTAAGAATTAGGAATTAGGAATTAAGAAATTCGTGTTTTTGTGTCGAAATGATACTAAAATAACATAAAAACGATAAAAACTTAATGTTTTTAGCACGCGATTTAAGATTTTTTTTGTAATTTTGCGCCCAAATGTGTAAAATTGGAAAAATAGCATGAATTTTCTTGACAGAAACGAATTTAATTTCTCACCTTCTCAGAAGGTACTGGATGCGATAAAAAATTTCGATCCGATGCAGTTGTGCTTCTATACCCGTATTTACGACGAGGGTAAGAAGAGTATTTTCTCTGTACGTCTCAGCGAGATATATGGTGTGCCAGAGGAGCAGGTGCTGCTCGGCTATGGTGGTGAAGACATCCTGAAGAATGCTGTTCACTACTACCTCTCTACTGGTGGTAACAATACCATTATGATACCAGAGTTCTCATGGTGGTACTATAACCGTATTGCTGGAGAGTGTGGCGGTACTTTCGAAATGTATCCTCTTTATGAGCGTGAAGACACCTTCGCCTATGATGTTGATGAGCTTATCTCATTGACCAACAAGATACATCCTCGCATGTTGCTCCTTGCATCTCCTAACAACCCGACAGGAAACTGCCTGAGCCCAGAGGAGATAGGCAAGATAATGGAGAATATCCCTAATGATACAATGGTTCTCGTGGACGAGGCTTATGCATCATTCATCACAAAGGATACTGCATATATCGCTCCATTGGTAAACAAATATCAGAACCTCATAATCTCTCGCACCTTGAGTAAGTTCTATGGCTTGCCAGGCTTGCGTATGGGATTCGGTTTCATGGGCAAAGGGCATGAGGGCTTCCTGAACTATGCCAACAAATACCTCGGTTACAACCGCTTCTCTGAGGCTGTCGCTATGGCGGCGATAGACAGCGATGACCACTATCGTAAGGTGGCAGAGGATATGGAATGGGACAGACAGCTGTTCAAGAAAGAACTGGGTGACATTCCTGGCTTCAAGGTGTTCAAGAGTGTTGCTAACTTTATCCTGGTGAGATATCCTGTAGCTATCAAGGAGCGTCTGCAGAAGGCTATGGCAGAACAGGACTATAAGATAAAGTTCATGGGCGACAAGGGCTTGGAGGATTGCTTGCGCATCACGCTGGGACGCCGTGAGCAGATACAGGTTGTGGTTGACACAATCAAGAAAATAGCGCTCGGCAATTGAAATTGACAATTTATAAATAATGATAAAGGCAAATAGTAGTTTGTTTTATGAGTAAGATTGTAAAACTGCATCGTGGTCTTGATATTTCCCTGCAAGGTGTTGCCGCAAAGGAAAAGAGCACCGTCAAGGTGGGGAAAATCTATGCTTTGCAGCCGGACGACTTTGAGGGCGTAAAACCTAAGGTCGTCGTGAAAGAAGGGGATAAGGTGAAGGCTGGTGAACCCCTGTTCATCAACAAGGCTTATCCAGAGGTGAAGTTCGCAAGCCCGGTAAGTGGTACTGTAACACTTGTGGAGCGTGGCGAACGCAGAAAGGTACTTAGTGTGCAGGTAGAAGCTGATGCACAGCAGGAATTCGTGGACTTTGGCAAGAAGGATGTAAAGAGCCTCTCTGGAGCAGACGTAAAGAATGCTCTCTTGGAAGCAGGTCTGTTTGGTTACATCAATCAGTTGCCATACGCCATTTCTACCAATGACCAGACAGAACCAAAGGCTATCTTCGTTTCTGCCTTGAGGGACATGCCGCTGGCAGGTGACTTCGAGTATGAGGTGAATGGACAGGAGGCTGACTTCCAAGCAGGCCTGACAGCCCTCAGCAAGATTGCAAAGGTGTATCTGGGAGTAGGGGAGGATTCTTCTCTTACAAATGCACAAGATGCTGAAGTGGTGGTATTCAAAGGTAAATGCCCTGCTGGCAATGTTGGAGTACAGGTGAACAACATCGACCCGGTTAACAAAGGAGAGGTGGTTTGGACAGTTGATCCTACTGCTGTTATCTTCTTCGGACGCCTGTTTAATACTGGTAAGGTAAATCTTACCCGCACTCTGGCAATAGCTGGTTCGGAAGTTCAGAAACCTGCATATTTTGACGCTTTAGTCGGAGCACAGGTAGAACTGGCTGACCTTGTGAAGGAAGGTAATGTGCGTGTTATCGCAGGTAATCCGCTGACAGGTAAGGTGGTGTGCGACAAGACAAAATGTACTGTCGGAGCACATTGCTCTGAGATTACCGCAATACCAGAGGGTGATGATGCCGACGAGATGCTGGGATGGATATTACCTCGTTTCAAGCAGTTCTCAGTAAGTCGTTCATACTTCTCATGGCTCCTGCCAAAGAAGGGCGGCTATAAGCTGGATGCCCGTGTGAAGGGTGGTGAGCGCCACATGATAATGAGTGGTGAGTATGACAAGGTGTTGCCTATGGACATCTATGGAGAGTATCTCATAAAGGCTATCATAGCAAAGGATATCGACAAGATGGAGGCTCTTGGCATATATGAGGTAAGTCCAGAGGATTTCGCCCTTGCGGAATTTGTGGACAGTAGTAAGTTGGAATTACAGAAGATAGTTCGTGAAGGACTGGATATGTTGAGAAAGGAGAATGAATGATGAAACTAAGAAAATATATTGACGAGATAAAGCCTCAGTTTGAGCCAGGCGGAAAATTCTCGGCGCTACAGAGTTTGTTCGATGGATTCGAGACATTCCTTTATGTTCCGAATACCACGCGAAAAACTGGTGTGAGCATCCATGATGCTATCGATTCAAAGCGCATAATGAGCATGGTGGTAATTGCTCTTATCCCTGCTCTCCTCTTTGGTATGTATAATGTGGGCTACCAGAACTACCTGGCTGCCGGTACATTGGCAACGGCTCCTTGTTGGGAGGTGTTCCTGTATGGAGCTTTGCTGGTATTGCCAAAGATTATTGTAAGTTATATCGTAGGTTTAGGCATCGAGTTTGCCTGGGCACAGTGGAAACACGAAGAGATTCAGGAGGGATACCTCGTAAGTGGTATCATCATTCCGATGATTCTTCCTGTCGGTTGCCCATTATGGGTGCTGGTGCTGGCTGTTGCCTTTGCCGTCATCTTCGGTAAAGAGATATTTGGCGGCACAGGAATGAACATCTTCAACGTTGCTCTCCTCGCGCGCGCGTTCTTATTCTTTTCTTATCCTACAAAGATGAGTGGTGATACCGTCTGGGTGGCAACAGAGAAGTTCTGCGGCTTAGGAAACGATTTGCCAAATGCCTTCACATGTGCTACTCCTCTCGGACAGATGGCGCAGAATGTGGCACCAAGCGCAAGTTTGATGGATAGTTTCTTGGGCTTTATCCCCGGTTCTATCGGTGAGACAAGCGTTGTGGCAATCGCTATCGGTGCTATCATCTTGTTGTGGGCGGGCATCGCTTCATGGAAGATAATGCTTAGCGTATTCCTCAGCGGTGGCATCATGGCATTTATATTCCAGAGCCTCGGAAGCACTCCGGTAGAATGGTATGAGCACCTTGTTTTGGGTGGCTTCTGCTTTGGTGCTGTCTTTATGGCAACAGACCCTGTAACATCTGCCCGTACAGAGACAGGAAAATGGATATATGGTATTATAATAGGTGCTCTCGCTGTCATCATTCGTGTCATGAACCCTGGTTTCCCAGAGGGTATGATGCTTGCTATTCTGTTTGGCAACATGATGGCTCCAACAATTGACTACTTTGTTGTGCAGAGTAACATTAACAAACGTTTAAGGAGGGCTAAGGCATGAAACTGAATACTAATAATAATGTATATATCATTGCATACAGTTGTGTAATGGTAGTTATAGTAGCTTTCCTGCTGGCTTTCGTAAGTAGTACGTTGAAACCACGTCAGGATGTGAATGTGGCTCTCGATAAGAAGAAGCAGATTCTCGCAGCCCTGAATATCCGCGATTTGAGCGATCAGGAAAGTGAAGCAAAATATGCGGAAGTAGTATTGAAGGATGAGGCTTTCAACCTCAACAGTGCTGACTATAAGGCTGGCAACTATAAGATTTATGAGTGCCAGGTGAATGGTGAGAAGAAGTATGTCGTACCTGTATATGGTATGGGACTTTGGGGTGCTATCTGGGGTTATGTGGCTGTGAATGAAGATGGCAACACCATCTACGGAGCATACTTCAATCATGACTCAGAAACAGCAGGCTTAGGAGCCGAGATAAAGGATTCTAAAGCATGGCAGGACAAATTTATTGGCAAGAAGATATATGGTGCTGATGGCAATCCTGCATTGAAAGTAGTAAAGTCAAGTGAACTGAAGAACCCAGAGAATGAGGTCGATGGCATCACTGGTGCTACGCTGACATCGAATGGTGTTTCTGATATGTTGCAAGACGGATTTAAGAAATATAAAACGCTTTTGAATCATGAATAAGATAAAGGAAGTATTCTTGGCACCGTTGAATGTGCTCAATCCGGTGCTTGTGCAGGTGCTCGGCATCTGTAGTGCCTTGGCTGTTACATCACAGTTGAAGCCAGCTCTTGTCATGGGTATTGCTGTGACGGTTATTACCTCCTTCAGCAATCTCATCATTTCAGTTCTTCGTAACACTATCCCTAACAGAATACGTATTGTGGTGCAGTTGGTGGTTGTTGCTGCCTTGGTAACTATCGTGTCACAGATATTGAAGGCTTTCGTATATGATGTCAGCGTACAGTTGTCAGTATATGTAGGCCTGATTATCACCAACTGTATCCTGATGGGCCGCTTGGAGGCTTTCGCTATGCAGAACAAGCCTTGGCCATCTCTCGTCGATGGTTTTGCCAATGGTCTCGGATATGGTATGATACTCGTTATCGTGGGTGCTATCCGCGAATTCTTCGGACGCGGCTCTCTGCTGGGCTTCCAGATAATTCCCGAGGGGGCTTACGACTTCGGATATATCAACAATGGTATGATGACAATGCCTGCTATGGCGCTTATCATCATCGGATGTGTAATATGGGTGCACAGAGCATTCTTTTATAAGGAGGAAGCATAATGGAACAGATGATAAATTTATTCTTTAGGTCGATTTTTGTCGACAACATGATATTTGCATTCTTCCTCGGCATGTGTTCTTACCTTGCCGTCAGTAAGAATGTGAAGACATCATTGGGACTGGGTATAGCAGTGACATTCGTGCTGTTTATCACTGTTCCTGTCAACTATCTGCTGCAGACAGAGGTCCTCGGACCTGACTGTATGGTAGAGGGTGTTGACCTGTCTTACCTTGCATTCATCCTCTTCATTGCCGTGATTGCAGGCATCGTGCAGCTGGTGGAGATGATAGTAGAGCGTTTCTCTCCGTCTCTCTATGGCGCACTGGGTATCTTCCTGCCGCTGATAGCAGTAAACTGCGCCATCATGGGTGCATCACTCTTCATGCAGCAGCGCATCAACCTCGACCCAGCCAACACACAGTATCTCGGCAGCGTTTGGGACGCTATGGTATATGCCATCGGCTCTGGCTTCGGTTGGACACTCGCTATCGTGTCACTTGGCGCTATAAGGGAGAAGATGCAGTACTCAGATGTTCCAAAGCCTTTGCAGGGACTTGGTATCTCGTTTATCGTTGTAGGTCTCATGGCTATGGCAATGATGTGTTTCTCAGGACTAAAACTATAAGGAGGGCGAAATGAACACAAGTTTTATTATACTTAGCATCGCAGTATTCTTAATTGTAATACTCGTCTTGGTCGTTGTCCTTCTTGTGGCAAAGAAATATTTTTCTCCAAGCGGACAGGTGACATTGACTGTCAACGGCGACACAAAACTGACAGTAGATCAGGGCAACAGCGTAATGGCTACCCTCAACGAGCACGGCATCTTCCTGCCTTCTGCCTGTGGTGGTAAGGCCAGCTGCGGACAGTGTAAGTTGCAGATTCTCTCTGGCGGCGGCGAAATACTAGACTCTGAACGCCCACACTTCTCTCGTAAGGAGATAAAGGACCACTGGCGTCTGGGATGTCAGGCAAAGGTGAAGGGCGACATGGAGGTGAAAGTACCTGAAAGCGTCCTCGGCGTAAAGGAATGGGAGTGCACAGTCATTGGCAACAAGAATGTGGCTACCTTCATCAAGGAATTCAAGGTGCAGCTGCCTCCAGGTGAGCACATGAACTTCGAGCCTGGTTCTTATGCACAGATTGTAATACCAGAGTATGACCTCGACTACAACGAGTTCGACAAGAGCCTTATCGGCGATACCTATCTGCCGGCATGGGAGAAGTTCGGACTCTTCGGTTTGAAGCAGAAGAACGAGGTGGCTACCATACGTGCCTACTCTATGGCAAACTATCCTGACGAGGGCGACATCATCACCCTGAACGTGCGTATCGCAACTCCTCCTTTCAAGCCAAAGGATCAGGGCACCGGCTTCATGGATGTTCCATGTGGTATAGCCTCTACATACATCTTCTCACTCAAGCCAGGCGACAAGGTTCGCATGTCAGGCCCTTACGGCGAGTTCCGTCCGCAGTACGGCACCGGTCGCGAGATGATATGGGTAGGCGGTGGTGCCGGTATGGCTCCGCTGCGTGCGCAGATTATGCACATGCTGAAGGGACACGGCGTAAACGACGAAGACCGCAAGCGTCCAATGCACTACTTCTACGGTGCACGTGCTCTGGAGGAGATACCATTCCTCGATGACTTCCTGCAGCTGGAGAAAGACTTCCCTAACTTCCACTTCCATCTGGCCCTCGACCGTCCAGACCCAAAAGCGGATGCAGCAGGCGTCAAATATACTCCGGGCTTCGTAGCACCAGTGATGGGCGA
>CAMNHS010000051.1 GCA_946539635.1 uncultured Prevotellaceae bacterium | reverse complement strand
GTCGTAGTAGGAACCGTTATAGATATTAAAGTCAACATATCCCTTTATGCCAGGAAGTCTTCCAGCATCGGTATGTTGCCAGAATTTCCAAGGACCTTTATACTTCATCTCTGATACATAATAGTGAGCTATCCAATAGGGATAATCATCAAAGCGTGCATCAGAGAGGTATTTCTCCTTGAACTTATGGTATGTATAAAGTATTGGCTTTACGTGGTAACGGTCTTCCACGATATTCAGCCAAGTGAGAATTTCGCGTTGGAAGTCTTCTGGTGACATGTCTTCCGGCTTATGCTCAACATCAAGCACAGGAGGCAAATCACCTTCTTCCAAATGAACTATCTGCAGGAAGAATGCAGCCTGTTCGCGGGCAGAAGATTTTGTGCTGTAGAAATGGTATGCTCCACGAATAAAACCATATTCTCGAGCCTGATAGAAATTGTCCTTGAAATTCTCATCTATGAGATTGCTGCCTTCTGTTGATTTGATAAAGACAAAACGCACAGGGGCTTTCTTTATCATAGCATTACGCAAGCGCTCCCAATCAATCTTATTCTGATAGTGTGACACATCAATGCCACGAATCTCATAACCCTCTCCTTCAGGATAGTTGCCGTCGCCATATAAGGCACGCCAGCGATAATTGGTAGAGCCGACAAAGAAATAATAGAAGAAGGCTACATAGGCTATGAGAACGAAAAATACCCCCATCCACCACCATTTGCTGTGTGGCTTCCGAGGGTATTTTCTATAGAACTTATGATAAATCAATATTAATCGAGTTCAAGCTTCAGAGTTTTTGTAGGCTGATCGCATACCTCTGAAGGACCAAAGTACTGGATAGGACCAGGATAGCAGAAGCATGTATCCTTTGCCCATACCTCACGCTGTGATGCGAAATACTGGAATGGCTTGCCGTCAAGTTCTACGAGAGCCTTGCGGATAACTGGCTTCATCTCACCATTACGCTTCTCCATATTCATCATCATAGTGATAGGAATACCACCAGCCTGCCATTCATCTATAGGACGGTTTGTCTTTGTTACTGAAGACATATAACCTGTCTTACCAGCAGCCATAAGCATTGAAGCATTAAAGCCAAGAGAATAGCAGTAGTCAGCATCAAAGTTAGATGGTGCTGCACAACGTCCTTCATAACCGAAGAAGTGTGTCAGAGTGCTGAACTTACCATTGAACTTACCTTCCTTCTTCCACTGATCAAGTTTTACTGCTACCATCTCAGCAAGCAGTTTCTCTGTCTCGATAGCAGACACCTGTACATTTCCGTGTGGATCACGATCGAGAGCCAACTGACGTGCTACACCTACTGGCAGAGACTCAAAGATAGCAAGGTTATCCTTTGAAAGATTTGCCTTCACAAATGCCATAGCGCCATTCTGGTCGAGACCCTGTGCCTCTGGCTTTGCAAGAAGGTCATTCAACTCTGCGATAAGCTTCTTGATAGCTGGGATAAATTCAATGATACCTTCTGGTATGAGGGCAACACCAAAGTTCATACCCTTCTCAGCACGGGCAGCAACAATCTTTGCCATATATGTTACAACATCGTCGAGAGACATATTCTTTGCCTCTACCTCCTCACCAATGAGGGTGATGTTTGGACGAGTCTGAAGAGCACACTCCAAAGTAACATGAGAAGCAGAGCGACCCATCAACTTGATGAAGTGCCAATACTTCTGTGCAGAGTTACAGTCACGCATGATGTTACCGATAACCTCTGAATATACCTTTGTAGCTGTATCGAAACCGAATGATGTCTCAATCTCTGAATTCTTCAGGTCACCATCGATAGTCTTAGGACAACCGATTACCTGAACGCCAGCATTGATAGACTTATAATACTCTGCGAGAACACAAGCATTAGTGTTAGAATCATCACCACCAATGATAACAAGAGCCTTGATGTTGAGTTCCTTAAGAATCTCCAAGCCCTTATCAAACTGCTCCTTCTTCTCGAGCTTTGTACGGCCTGAACCAATGATATCGAAACCACCAGTATTACGATATTCGTCAATAATATCAGCTGTCAGCTCCTTATACTTATGGTCAACAAGGCCACCAGGACCCAGGATGAAGCCATAAAGTTTGTTAGCAGGATTCAACTTCTTGATACCATCAAACAGACCAGAAATAACGTTATGACCACCAGGAGCCTGACCACCAGAAAGGATAACACCTACATTCATCTGTGCTGTCTGCATAGCACCTTCTACTGGTTCAAACTTCAGATATGGCATGCCATATGTGTTAGGGAAGAGCTTCTTTACCTCTTCCTGATCTGCTACTGACTGCGTTGGGGCACCCTCAACAGCTTTCAATGCTCCACGCAGAGCCTTTGGTAACTTTGGCTGATAAGCGGCACGAGCAATCTGCAATGCACTTTTTTCCATTTTTCTCTTGTAAATTTTGTTATATTTTGTGTTAAAAAATCAAATTTGTTGCAAAGGTACATTTTTTTTTCTACCTTTGCAAAAGATTTTCATTAAAATGGTATTTATTTAACACTAATTATTATGAAAAAGCTTAAGATTGTTGCCCTCATAATGGGCTTGTGTGTTGTATTTTCAAGTTGTAGTACATGGAATAACATGAGTAAGACTGGTCAGGGTGCCATCATTGGAACTGGTGGTGGTGCAGCTCTGGGTGCCATCATCGGTGGTATTGCCGGCAATGCAGGAATCGGTACTGCAATCGGTGCTGCTGTAGGTGCTGGAACAGGTGCTATCATTGGTAACCGTATGGACAAGGTCAAGAAGCAGGCTCAGGAGCAGTTGAAGAATGCAGAAGTAGAGACAGTAAAGGACAACAATGGTCTGTCTGCTGTTAAGGTAACCTTCAACAGTGGTATTCTCTTTGCTACAAACAAGTATGACCTGAATGATAATAGCAAGATAGAACTGAACAATCTGGCTAACATCATGAGACAGAACAGCGATGTTTCTATTGATATCAAAGGTTATACTGACAATACTGGTTCTGACAAGATTAACAACCCATTGTCTCTCAATCGTGCACAGTCAGTTGCTAACTACCTCACACAGAATGGTGTACCTTACGCACAGCTCAAGAACGTGCAGGGATTTGGTTCGAGCAATCCTGTTGCAAGCAACGAAACAGCAGAAGGTCGTCAGCAGAACCGTCGCGTAGAGGTTTATCTGTATGCTTCTGAACAGATGATTAAGGCTGCTGAAGCACAGAGCAAACAATAAGTAAATTTCTATCCCTAAGAAAAAAGTAGCCTTTGGGCATGAAATTCTTACGAAACATTCTCGCAGGGATAGTAGCAGCGTTTTTTGCTTCTACTCTCCTTGCGGTAGTTTTTTATAAGGTCTTTCCTGTTTGGGTAACACCTCTGATGGTTATCCAATCAGTAAAGACTCATAGTTTATGGCACCACAACTGGGTGTCAATAGAGAAAATCTCACCAGAGATGCCTGTAGCAGTAATGGCGAGTGAAGACCAACGTTTCCTCACTCATCATGGTTTTGACTTTGATGCCATACAAACAGCAGTAAAACGCAACAAGAAGGCTGGACGCAATAAGTATGGTGCCTCAACCATCTCACAACAGACAGCAAAGAATGTATTCCTGTGGCCTGGACGCTCTTGGGTGAGAAAGGGACTGGAGGTATATTTCACAACCTTGATAGAATTTATCTGGGGCAAGGAACGCATTATGGAGGTTTACCTGAACTCTATCGAGATGGGCGAGAACATCTATGGTGTCGACGCCTGTGCGCAATATAACTTTCACGGAAAGACGGCATCGGAACTGACAAGGCGAGACTGTGCCCTGATTGCTGCTACCCTACCCAACCCTCGGAAATTCTCAAGTAAGGAGCCTTCTTCTTATATGCACAAGAGGCAGGCTTTTATCCTTCGACAGATGAAATATGTTAAGTGGACTGAATGATAGCCAGAAGGCAGCAGTAGAATATATCGACGGTCCGTCACTGGTAATTGCTGGTGCCGGATCGGGTAAGACTCGTGTTCTTACATACAAGATTGCCTACCTCATAGCGCAGGCAGGACTGAAGCCTTGGGAGATAATGGCTCTCACGTTCACCAACAAGGCGGCCCGTGAGATGAGAGAACGTATCTCACATCTTGTGGGAGAAGAAGATGTGAGGTATCTGAGAATGGGGACTTTCCACTCTATCTTCTCACACATTCTAAGAGTCGAAGCAGAGATATTGGGATATACAGGAGACTTCACAATATATGATGAAGCAGACTCAAAATCCCTTTGTCGCACAATCATCAAGGAGATGAATCTTGATGAGAAGATATATCGTCCTGGGGATGTTATGAAACGTATATCCAGCACCAAGAATAGTGCTTCAATATCGTACAGAATAATAGGAAATACAGACAAAGAAACAAATGACCTGACTGCTATTTTTACAGAATACCAAGCCAGATGCAAGAAGAGTAATGCTATGGACTTTGATGACCTGCTGCTGAATACTCATCAACTCTTTGCCAACTATCCTGACATCCTTGAGAAATATCAGTCACAATACAAATTCATCCTTGTCGATGAGTATCAGGACACTAACTACATACAGCAGCAGATTCTCCTGCAGTTGGTGAAAGATGGAAAGATATGTGTTGTGGGTGATGATGCACAAAGTATATATGCTTTCAGAGGTGCAAGAATCGACAACATCCTGAATTTCCAAAAACTGTTCACAGGAACAAAGCTTTTCAAGTTGGAGCAGAACTATCGCTCTACACAATGTATCGTAAAAGCTGCCAATAGCCTCATCCATAAAAACATCAAACAAATAGACAAGGACGTCTATTCACGCAATGAAGAAGGCGAAAAGATAAAGCTGAAGGAATTGTCTTCAGACAGAGAGGAAGCATCTTTTATTACTGGTGACATCAAGCGTAGGGTCAATGACGGAATGTCTTATGACGACTTCGCCATTCTTTATCGCACCAATGCCCAAAGCCGTCCGTTTGAGGAGGAATTACGCAGAAATGGTATTGACTTCCAGATATATGGAGGTCAGAGTTTCTATCAGCGTAAGGAAATAAAGGATGTCGTAGCTTATCTCAGACTTATCGCCAATCCTGACGATGAAGAAGCGTTTAAGAGAATCATCAACTACCCCACTCGCGGTATTGGGAATACTACAGTAAGCAGGATTAGTGCTGATGCTCAGGAAAGGGGCATTTCATTATGGAAAGCAGCTTTAGAGGTTCCTAAATGTGGTGATTTCTGCAGATTTATCTCCTCTATGCATGATAATCTCTATAAGGTAGATGCTTTTACTTTGGGCAAGGATGTAATTCGTCAGGCTGGTATATATGACGATATCTATTCCAGCACAGAACCAGAATATCTCTCTAAGCAAGAAAATCTGGAGGAATTTATCAATTCTTTGAGGGAATTTGTTGAAACACGCGAAGAAGAAGGCGAGCCAACGGATATGATGGAGTTCCTAAAAGATGTGGCATTACTGACAGACAGGGATATAGAACAACAGAATAAGGCAAGTGTAAAACTGATGACTATACATAGTGCCAAAGGATTGGAATTCCCTTGTGTATATGTAGTAGGAATGGAGGAAGACATCTTCCCTTCACCACAGTCAACAGATTCGCAACGCAGATTGGAAGAGGAACGCAGGCTTCTATATGTTGCTATAACCCGAGCTGAGAAATACTGTTTCCTCACTTATGCCAATATGCGTTATCGCTATGGTAAAATGGAATTTAGTTCCCCCAGCCGATTCTTGAAAGACATAGATAGAGACCTTCTCGATGTTGGAGGATATGGTAGCAGGAAGACAAGTTATCCGGAAAGGCGACAGCCTTCATATACAACACCACGAAACTTCAGACCGATAGAAAGACCAGCATCTTCTTTCAGGCCAATAGAGCATCCATCTTTCAGACCTGTAAACACTACACAACCACAGGTTTCTCAAAGAACTGTTACAACAAGTTCTTCTACACTCCCTACAAGCAACAACAATAACGCCAGTTTCAATGCAGGCGACCTAGTAATACACGAACGCTTTGGAGAAGGAGTAATAACTGCTATAGAAGGAGCTGGGGACAGCACAAAGGCTATAGTAGAATTTGCTTATTCGGGAACAAAGAAACTATTGCTGAAATTCGCAAAACTAAAGAAGAAATAAATTTTTTCACACAAGACACAAATATCTATTATGAAGAATGTAAAAATGTACGAGCCTGATGACCAGATGATTTCTCTCATCAGAGACAATTATACCGTATTGCAGAATCTATCTGCATTTGGCATCAGTTTGGGATTTGGAAACAAGACCGTACGAGAAGTTTGCGAAGAGCAGAATGTTGACACATTCACATTCCTCGCTATCGTAAACCTCACTATAAACGGATATCATTCTCATGATGATATTCCTAATCTGGATGTTTTTACCCTTCTCAATTATTTAGAGGCTTCTCATAAATATTATATCGAATTCCAACTACCTTTTATCAGAAAGGAATTAGTTGAGGCCCTTGATGACAATAGCAAATTGGGAAAACTCATTATGAAGATTTTCGATGATTATGCTAGCTTCATAAAACACCACATGAAGTCGGAAGAAGCAAATCTGTTCCCTTATGTTGACAAACTTCTGCATGGAAACATCAAGGAAAACTACGACATAGAGACATTCTCAAAGCATCATGCCCAGACGGGTGATAAGATTAAGGAGTTGAAGAGTATTATAATAAAGTATCTGCCTTCTGACTCTAAAAGCAACCACCTGTTGACTGCTACACTTTACGATATCTTTAATCTTGAAGAATTGCTAAAACTCCATACTAATGTTGAGGATATGATATTCATGCCAGCAGTAAAGCATCTGGAAGAAAAGAAGAAGGCTCTCCTTAAAAATGCAGAAAATCCTATCAGCACAATAATAGAACAGACAGCTGATAATGGAGAATTGCTTTCTGATCGCGAAAAGGATGTAATTGTAGGAGTTGTGCAGGGACTTACGAACAAAGAGATAGCAGAAAAGCTGTTTATTGCTCCTAATACAGTAATGACCCACAGGCGCAATATCGCTAAGAAACTGCAGATACATACTGCTGCTGGTCTTACTATTTACGCAATAGTAAACCAACTCGTAGATTTATCAAATGTAAAGCTATAATTACTTTTCAGGGAAGAAAATTTTATCCTTCCCTGAAGAAGTCGAGAGCCTCCTCTATCTCCTGCTTTGTTGCAGTCTGGTTGATACGGATGTCTCCGATATTTCCAAGAAGAGTGAAGTTAATGGTGCCTGCGATATTCTTCTTATCGTGGGTCATCAGTTCCAGTAATTCCGGATAATCATTACATGTAATCGGTAATGTGCCATATACATCTCGGATATATGTAACACATTGACGCATAATAGATTGCGGGAAGTTACACTTAATGAAAGCAAGATATAATTCTGCTATCATACCAAATGCGACAGCATATCCATGAAGCAATGGTCCTGACAACAATCTTTCAGGATGTTTCATAGCCCACGATTCGAAAGCATGTCCTATGGTATGTCCGAGGTTGAGAGCCTTACGGATGCCGTGCTCATGAGGGTCTTCTTCTACGATGTGTTTCTTTACCTCTACACTCTCATGCACCATGCGCTGCAACTGCTGCAAATCAGGCTTGAGAATATCAAAGGCAACGAGTTCATTCCACATTCTATCGCCTTCTCTGTTAATGAGTCCATGCTTCAGCATTTCTGCATACCCAGAGCAGATATTCGTCTCGTCGAGAGTTTTTAGGAACGAGGTATCAAGAATTACTTCCTTGGGGTCATTAAAGACACCTATCTCATTCTTCAAACCACCAAAGTTAAATCCTGTCTTACCACCAACAGAAGCATCTACCATAGAAAGTAGTGTAGTAGGAATATTTATAAAGTCGATGCCTCTCTTAAATGTAGAAGCAGCAAAACCTCCCAAGTCAGTCACCATTCCACCACCAAGGTTAATGAGTAGAGAATGACGCGTAGCACCACCTTGTTGGAGCGACTCCCATACATGGGTAACAGAGGAGAGATTCTTCTCCATATCGGAAGCACCGATTGTTATGACTGTACAAGGAACATTACTGAGTCGTGCCAGATGGTCCTGTGCCTGTGGATAACAATATTTAATAGTATTTGTGTCTGTTAGGACAAAGGCTTTGTCGTAATTCATTTGTTTATGGACTTCAATTTGTTACTAATATCTTCGAGTACTAATCCTGCGAGGGTAAAACCGAATATTCCTGTTATATGTGCCAGGCTACCATTGATGACAGCCTTATAGGAACACGTCTCATCTGCCTCTCCAATATTCTCAAGCGGTAATTCTTCGCTATACACACAGAGGAAATGTCTTTTGGGAAAAGATTTTGCCTGACGCAAACGCTTTCTCAGCAAAGCGCCAAAGGGGTCATTGCGCACCTTCCAGAAATCTGCGACTCTGACTGCTGTCGGGTCTATATGAAGGGCTGCTCCCATAGAAGAGAAGAATACAGGATATATAGGTTCTGCGGCATCCTCACGAGCTGGCAAAGAATTGGCATATAAGATAAGGTGTAGCTTATCTTTCAAAGAATCGATACAATCTATTATATAGTCATACTCCTGCAGATTAAACTTTTCAGCACTACCTGGGGTATATCTCTCACGAAGTGTTGTTATGGAAGCTTCAGGATTGATATCAAGCAGACGCTGGCGCATCACCTCTACCTTTGGCTGTCCTATAGTAGAAGACGTTGCCATCAGTTGTCTGTTGATATTCGTAGGACTTACCACATCATCATCTACAATCGTCAGATTTGTTATTCCAGAACGCACAAGACTCTCAGCACACCAAGACCCCACCCCTCCTACTCCAAAAAGGATTATGCGCACCTTCTGCGCATATTGCAGGAAGTCCTCACCAAGAAGCAATTGTGTCCTCTGAAAATTCATCCTAAATTATAACTTTTAACTCTTATCTTTTAACT
>CAMNHS010000050.1 GCA_946539635.1 uncultured Prevotellaceae bacterium | reverse complement strand
CAATGCGCATCTCGTTACCGAGTTGCCCATTTGCACCTGTGACTAATATGTTCATTGTAAACTATAGACTAAAAACTAAAAAACTAAAAATCACCTATGCTCTCTCTGTTCGAGATATTCCGCAAGGTTGGTATGTACCTGTGCAGCAGCAGAGTCAGCCTTTATCTTGGCGACATCATGTCTTACCATCAGTTTCACCAACTGCTCGAAGGTTGTCTTCATCGGATTCCACCCCAGTTCTTTCTTCGCCTTGGAAGGGTCACCCCAAAGATTCACCACATCTGTAGGACGGTAGAACATCTCTGACACGGCAACAACCGTCTTGCCTGTTGCAATATCAATGCCCTTCTCGTTTATGCCCTCACCTTCCCACTTCAACTCTATGCCAGCATAGTGGAAAGCCAGTGTAGCAAACTCACGAACGGTATGCTGCACACCCGTGGCAATAACGAAATCTTCCGGTTTGTCATGCTGGAGTATCAGCCACATACACTCTACGTAATCCTTTGCATACCCCCAGTCGCGCAGGGAATCGAGATTACCCAGATACAGACAGTCCTGCGTACCGTTTGCGATGCGTGCTGCAGCAAGTGTTATCTTTCGCGTAACGAAGGTCTCACCACGACGCTCTGACTCATGATTAAACAGGATACCAGAGCAGCAGAACATGTTGTAGGCTTCACGATATTCCTTGATAATCCAATAGCCATAGAGTTTTGCAACAGCGTATGGGCTGTAAGGATGGAACGGAGTATTCTCATTTTGTGGCACCTCCTCTACCTTGCCGTACAACTCCGACGTAGAAGCCTGATATATGCGGCAGGTATTCTCCAGGTGATTGGTGCGCACAGCCTCCAGAATACGCAAAACACCGACAGCATCGACATCTGCAGTAAACTCCGGAGCATCAAAACTCACCTGAACATGGCTCTGAGCCGCAAGGTTATATATTTCTGTTGGCTGAATATTTCCCACTAACTTCACGAGTGACATAGAATCACTCATATCAGCATAGTGGAGGTGAAAATCGGGCTTCCCCTCAAGATGAGCAATACGCTCACGGAAATCAACAGAACTGCGACGGATGATGCCATGCACCTCATAGCCTTTCTCCAAAAGGAATTCAGAGAGGTAAGAACCATCCTGACCTGTTACACCTGTAATGAGAGCAATTCTCTTCTTGTCCATTTCTTATCTGTTCTTATACATCGACTCGTAATACTTCTCGTAGTCGCCAGAGGTGATATTATTCATCCACTCCTCATTGTCGAGATACCACTTGACAGTCTTCTCGATACCTTCCTCAAACTGCAGTGATGGCTCCCAGCCCAACTCTCTCTGTAACTTGGAAGAATCGATGGCATAACGGGCATCATGACCGAGGCGGTCGGTCACGTAAGTGATAAGGTTCATATCCTCACCTTCCTTGCGGCCCAAAAGTCTGTCAACAGTATTGATGACCACCTTGATGATATCGATATTCTTCCACTCGTTGAAACCACCGATATTGTATGTCTCAGCAATAGTACCCTTATGGAAAATCAGGTCTATGGCACGAGCATGGTCTTCAACAAAGAGCCAGTCGCGCACATTCTCACCCTTACCGTAAACAGGCAGCGGCTTGCGATGACGTATGTTATTGATAAACAGAGGTATCAACTTCTCAGGGAACTGATAAGGACCGTAGTTGTTAGAGCAGTTCGTAACAATCGTAGGCATTCCGTATGTATCGTGGAAAGCACGCACGAAGTGGTCAGAGCTTGCCTTTGAGGCTGAATAAGGAGAATGAGGCATATACTTTGTGTCCTCATAGAAGAAATCCTTACCATAAGCCAAGTGATGCTTACCGGAACTTGCCTTCGTAGTAAATGGAGGCTCTATGCCTTCCGGATTTGTCATTGCCAAAGCACCATACACCTCATCGGTAGAGATATGATAGAAGCGCTTGCCTTCATACTTCTCTGGCAGAGACTCCCAATACAGTTTTGCTGCCTGAAGCAGAGAAAGAGTGCCCATCACGTTCGTCTTTGCAAAGGTGAAAGGGTCCTTGATAGAACGGTCAACATGACTCTCGGCAGCGAGGTGGATGATACCGTCAATCTTCTCATCCTGCATCAGCTGATAGAAGGCGTCAAAGTCGCAGATGTCCATCTTGACAAACTTGTAGTTTGGCTTGTTCTCGATGTCCTTCAGGTTTGCAAGATTTCCTGCGTATGTCAATTTGTCCAGGTTGATAATCTTATAATCTGGATATTTATTCACAAAAAGACGAACTACATGAGAGCCGATAAAGCCGGCACCTCCGGTGATAACAATATTGCGCATAATTGAAAATTGATGATTGATAGTTGACAATTATATATTTGGTTCTCCTGTACGTTTTACTTCATCAATAACTTTCAGGAGATACTGACCATATTGATTCTTCAGCATTGGTTGTGCCAACTCACGCATTTTCTCCTCGTTAATCCAGCCCTTGCGGTATGCTATGCCCTCGAGACATGCAACCTTCAAGCCCTGACGTTTCTCGAGCACTTCGATGTATGTGGATGCCTCCGAAAGAGAATCGTGAGTGCCAGTATCGAGCCAAGCAAAGCCACGACCAAGGGTTTGCACCTTCAGTTCCTTATCATTCAGGAACCACTGATTGACAGTTGTTATCTCGTACTCTCCACGAGCAGATGGCTTTATCTTGCTTGCTACATCAACAACCTTGTTTGGATAGAAATACAAACCAACCACAGCATAGTTGCTCTTTGGATGCTCTGGCTTCTCTTCTATTGACAGGCAGTTACCATCCTTGTCAAACTCAGCAACGCCATATCTCTCTGGGTCATTTACCCAATAGCCAAAGACTGTTGCCTTCTTATCTTCTTCTGCTGTGCGTACAGCCTCTTTCAACATCGCTGTGAATCCGGAGCCCTGGAAGATATTATCGCCCAAAACGAGACAAGCGGAATCGTTACCGATGAAATCCTTTCCAATTGTAAATGCCTGAGCAAGACCATCCGGAGATGGCTGTTCTGCATACTCAAAATGTACTCCATAGTCAGAGCCGTCTCCCAAAAGACGCTTGAAGCCCGGTAAATCGAATGGTGTAGAGATAATGAGAATATCCCTGATATCAGCCAACATCAGTACTGATATCGGATAATAGATCATAGGTTTATCATAGATAGGCATCAGTTGCTTTGAGATGCCTTTGGTGATGGGATAAAGGCGGGTGCCAGACCCTCCTGCTAATACGATTCCTTTCATAACTCTATTTGTTTTTATAGTTGTTGCATATCATATAACTTCTTGTAGTAGCCATCCTTTGCAATCAGTTCATCATGCTGACCACTTTCTACTATCTCTCCTTCATAAAGCACATGGATGATATCAGCATTCTTGATTGTTGAGAGACGGTGAGCAATAGCGACTGTCGTACGGGTCTTCATCAATCTGTCGAGAGCTTCCTGTACCAAGTGCTCTGATTCGGTATCAAGGGCAGATGTAGCCTCATCCAATATCAGAATTGGAGGATTCTTCAGTATGGCACGAGCTATTGACACACGCTGACGCTGGCCACCAGACAAACGTCCGCCACGGTCACCTATCATAGTGTTATAGCCATTCTCGCTCTCCATAATAAAGTCATGAGCATTGGCAATCTTTGCAGCCTCTATCACCTGCTCCATCGTGGCATTCTCAACACCAAAGGTGATATTGTTGTAGAAGGTATCATTGAAGAGGATAGCCTCCTGATTGACATTGCCTATCAGCTGGCGCAAATCATGGATGCCGACGTCCTTGATATTCTTGCCATCGATATAAACGCCTCCATCAGAAACATCATGATAGCGTGGGATAAGGTCAACCAGTGTTGACTTACCGGAACCCGACTGACCTACCAACGCAACAGTCTTTCCCTTTGGCACCGTGAGGTTTACATGCTTCAGCACTTCACGACCTTCAATATAGTGGAAGGACACATCGCGCAACTCTATCTTATCCTCGAAACTGCTCAACGGCTTTGGATTTGGCAATTCCTTGATAGGATTCTCCGCCTGAAGGATATAATCAATACGATCCATTGAGGCAAGACCCATAGGGATGTTATAGCTTGTTCGTGTTAAGTCCTTGATAGGATTGATAACGCTATAAAGTATCACCATGTAGAAGATAAATGTTGATGCATCAATAAATCCCTTACCTTCCAAAATCAACCATCCGCCAAACAACAGCACTACGACAATTATTATAGTTCCCATTGTCTCCGATACAGGATGTGCAGCATTCAGACGACGCATCATGCCTATCATTCCACGACGGAACTCATTATTAGCGAAGACGAAACGCTTGCTCATTTTGTCTTCTGCTATGAAAGCCTTTACTATACGTAATCCACCAAGAGTCTCTTCTATCTGTGCCATTATCTCACTGAGACCTGCCTGCACATTAGATGACTGACTCTTCAATTTCTTACTAACAGCTCCCATCACCCATGCTGCAGGCGGAGTAACACACAACACGAACAATGTCAATTGCCAGCTGACAGTAAACAATGTAGTGAAACAAACTATTATTGCTATAGGCTGACGAATCAGATTGTCCATACCAGAAGTGATTGTATTCTCAACCACCTGAACATCAGTACTCATACGGACAATGATATCACCCTTGCGCTCAGAGCTAAAGAAACTGAGAGGCAACCTCAATATCTTATTGTACAATTCGGTGCGTATATCTCGAACAATACCAGTACTGAGCGGCACCATGATGTTCATAGAAGCCCAGTAACCTGTACACTTTATTGCAGTCATTACTATCAGCAGAGCACCCATGATACACAGAGTAATAAATGCTCCATGGGACGCTGTCATCTCCTGTACTAACGCATATCCGTTATTTACAATAATATCCTTGTTAAGTGTACTCCAAGTCCATTCCTGATAATGATAGACGGTCTGGTCTATCTTGAACAGAATATTAAGAATAGGAATTAACACGACGAACGAGAACACATTCATCCACTGTGCAAAAATGTTCAGCAATACCGCCCCTACAATATACATTTTGTAAGGGAACATATACCTTGCCAACACTTTGAAAAATTGCTTCAGCATTTTAGTTTTTAATTTATTCGGCGTCAAAAGTACAAAAAAAATCCCGAATAACAAAATTATTCGAGACTTTTTATTCTTTTAGCCATGTTTCCAGCTCTTTTAGCATTAAATCATGGTATTTCCACGTATCCTTAAAGCCAAAGCCGTGTCCCCCCGACGGATAAGCAAAGAACGCAGCTTTTTTACCTGCTTTACGCAAGGCAGTATAGTATTCCAAGCCATTTGTCAATGGAGGTACTGCCCTGTCATCGCTTGCCAAAATAATTATTGCCGGAGGAGTCAAACTATCCACTGCCTCATGGCTGCTCCATTCCTTTACAAGGTCACTATTTGAGCGAGACTCCCCAAGGAAACCGACACAAGAGCCCTTATGCGTCACACGTTCATCCATACTTATAACTGGATAGAACAACACAGAAAACTTAGGACGCAGTTCTGCAGGAGCGTGGGTACTTACTGCAGAAGCCAGATGGCCACCAGCAGAAAAGCCTTGTATGCCGATATCGTTTGAGTTAACATGCCATTTCTCTGCATTTTCCTTAAAGGTCTTTATTGCCTCATAGACGTCAGATAACGGAATATTCCTATCCCCCTTTGGCATTCGATATTTCAATACGGCATAAGCAATACCCAAATCATTATAGAAAGATGCCCAATTATGACCTTCATTATCCATAGAAAGATGGCTATAGCCTCCCCCTGGGCAATCGACAACAGCACGACCCGATGCCTTATCAGCATCAGGTAGATATACCGTCATTTCCGCTCCAGTAGAAAGTTTTATCAACTGTTTCTCTGCAGCCATCAGTACTGGAGTCAAGAAAGCCAACAAAAGAAAAACGCTCTTCTTCATTATTAATTAGTTATAACGAAGTATCTGACCAGGACGTACCTTTACGTTCTTCGAGATGTGGTTCATCTTACAAATCTGGTCAACCGTAGTATTACGCTTCCTTGCTATACTGCTAAGAGACTCGCCTGCTACGACTTTGTGATAATGTGTAACCGTCTGTCCATTTCCGTCTTCACTTCCAGAAGTACGAATATTCCGAGACGCTGACGCAAGTTCCCTGCGGAATTTAGACTTACGGAACATATAAGAATCAGCCACAACATCCTGATTAATAAAATCAAAGAACGTTGTCGGATTTATAGCCATTCCACAAAGGCGTGTCTCAAAGTGCAGGTGCGAACCTGTTGAACGGCCAGTGTTACCGCCCAATCCGATTGGCTGTCCAGCCCTTACGTGCTCGTTCTCATCAACTAACCATTCAGACATGTGTCCATAGATAGTTTCAAGACCATTATTATGACGGATTACAACATATTTACCATAGCCACCAGCCTCATACCTCACGATTCTCACCCTACCCGAGAAAGCAGCACGGATGGTATCGCCTATATACACCTTTATATCAATACCCTTGTGCATTCTTCCCCATCGAGGGCCATAGTTACTTGTAACAACACGACTTTCACATGGCATATGGAAACCTCGGAGATTAATTCTGAAAGAATCTGGCAATGCCGATTCACGATGCGCATACTTATTGCTCCATTCTGGATACAACATTGATGATGGAGCCTCCGCCTCTTCTCTCTCTATAGCAGAACGCAATGCAAGCGTATCAAGTTTCTTCATATGTTTGTCGAGGGGAGCCTGCATTGCTATCAAATCCTGAGCAAATGACGAGGCCGCGACAAAAGACAATACAATAGAGATTAATACAATATACAAATATCTAAACTTCATGATTTTAGCTTCTCTCTCGTTTAGTTTTGTGCCAATATTGGCGGGGGTAGATACAAACTCGGATGCAAAAGTACGAAAAAAAATTGGAACAGCATGAGATTTTAAGATTTCTTAACCTTCAGCATCTCATCCACCTTCTTTAATTGTGAGGCAAAGGACTTATCTTTTTCCTTCATCTCACGTACCTTATTTATGCTATGCAACACAGTACTATGATCACGCCCACCTACCAATTTACCAATCCTGGCGGCAGGAATATTTGTATATTTGTCAGCCAAATACATTACTATCTGACGAGGCAAAACGAGTTCTTTCTTTCGTGATGGTCCTTTAACTGCATTGGGAGTTACATCAAAGAATCTACAAGTAGTCTCAAGAACATCATCAACAGTAAGAGGCATATTATCTACTTTGACAGCTCGTTGTACTACGCGCTCAACAAGTTTCATGTCTATGTTGGAGTTATAGACAACACTATAAGCCATCAAAGAATTAATTATGCCTTCCAACTCGCGGATAGAGTTATTAGCAGTCTTGGCAATAAAGACTACCACATCCTCTGAGATTTTCACTCCATCACGAGCCATTTTGTTATGCAATATATCCACACACAGCTGAACATTTGGCTGTTCCATCTCAGCCATCATGCCACTCTTAAAACGAGACAACAGGCGTTTATTCATACCTTCCAGTTCCACAGGAGCTCTATCGCTGACCAGAATTATGCGCTTGCCGTTAAGAGTCAGGTGGTTAAATATATGGAAAAAAGCATTTTGCGTTTTCGTTGCTGTCATCCATTCCTGCACATCATCTACGATGAGCATATCGATGGTTTGATAGAAGGATATGAAGTCATTAAACTGACCATTCAGATTTGCTTGCGTGAACTGTTGCTGAAACATCTGCGCACTAACGTATAGCACACGTTTTTCTGGATACAATTCCTTGCATCTGTTTCCTATAGCATTTACGAGGTGTGTCTTGCCACAACCTGATGGCCCATAAACAAAAAGTGGATTAAACTGTGTTCCTGCCGGGTGTTCCGCTATTCTTAATCCGATTGAGCGTGATAATCTGTTGCTATCACCTTCCACAAAAGTACGAAAGGTCTGTCCTCTATTAAGGTTTGACTCTATATCAGGCTTTGGTGCAACAGGTTCTTCATATGTCAATCCCCCCTTTTGATTTTCCCTCATTACGATATGCCAATTAAGGCGTATCATACCAAAGGTATATTGTATGGCTTTACGGAAAATCTCAAACAACCGTTCATCATTCTCGATGGATTCGGAAATATATTGGCTGGGGATACGCAATACAAGAGTATTCGAGGCTATTTCAAAAGTCTCGAATTCGACGTGAGAGAACAAACGAGTATATTCCTCGTTTTCTATATTCTCACGAAAGAATTTCTGGCACGAAGCCCAAAGTTCCCTCTTGTTTTGGGTCATTTCTTATCCTTCTTCTCTTTTCTGCCAAATATAGAGAAATGAACATATCTCATTGGATGAGCCTTAAGATCAATCATCAGAGAATCAACATGTGACAATGTTGAGGAGAGGTGATTATATGCAGCAGCATCGTGCAGAAGGAGTCCAACAGTACCTTCTTTTGAATTCAATGCTGTTGTCATACTCTCAACATTGCTAAGTGTATGATCAATCTTTGCCATCATGCCATTAACATCTATGTCACTCAGATTTTTAGACAGTTTTTCAGTATGGGCAAGAGTATTGTTTGCATGTTTCATCATGCCTGGCATAGCATAGTGCAATTCCTTCATCAGGCCATTCAACTCATAAGTTGTCTCCTTCAAGTTTGCAGACATTCCGTCCATATTAGTAAGAATACTAGCAAGTGCAGGATTAGAGAGTATCATGTTGATACTTGTCATAATACTATCTACCTTTGGTATGATAGCCTGAACATTTGGCATCATTTCTGCAACCTGAGTCATTGCCCCTTTCTCATCAATACCTTCTATGACATCACCTGGCTTCAAACGCTGTGCTCCTTGCTTACCAAGCAGCAGGCTAACCTTTATATTACCCATCAGGTCTGTTTCTATCTTTGCCTTTGTACCATAAGGTATGTATAGACGTGGGTCTATATCACATTCAACCTCAATGGGGCCTTGTTTTTCAAAGTCGAATAATATATCTTTAATTGTTCCGACTTTGTATCCGTTTGCATAGATAGACGTATTTTTCGAAAGACCTTTCAGGTCAGTAAACGTCATCTTGTACTCCACATTGTTATCGAACAATGACATACCCTTCAGGAAATTCAACCCGAAAAACAAAAGCACGATGGCCACAATAGCTGTCAAAGCTATTTTTACTTCTCTTGAAAAAAACTTTTTCATTGTACTCTCCTTCCATCCCTAAACTTTATGACAAAACATCCAGGGAAAATTTTATTTAATTCGTTACGACATTTATTTGCTTCGCTAATTGACCCAAAAGAACCTATGGTATATTTCACCATTCCTCCCTCTTTATAGTAGTCAAGGTCTGTTCGTCCCTTCAGACGATAATCATT